>CAYZFV010000113.1:0-3765 GCA_964477765.1 uncultured Candidatus Kuenenia sp. | reverse complement strand
AAAAACCCGGCCCCCCGCGGAAAGGACCCGGGGGCGACCCCACGCCCCGCCACACCAGACACCCGTGCCAGGCATACTTTCATCATCGAAGACCTCCTTGCAGCCGCACCACGGCGTACCACGGGCGCGCAGGGAGCGCCGTGGGTACGCGACAGGCTCGACCGCCAGTTCCATCAACCGCTCTTGCGGCCCACACGCGTGGGCCGTGCCCATGATGCCGCCCGCGCAGCACCATGTGCTCCTCTCGAACCCTGGTAGGTCTTCTGACTCCCAGGCTCGGCCGGTTGCTTGCCTTCTCGCCGGACGGCCGCTTTCGCGACCGACAGGCAATGGCTCGAACGCAACCGACTTTCTCTCCCGACGCTGGCCAAACCAGCCTCGGAAATCGCCCGGACACAGCGGCGGGGCCGTCCCGGAATCACACCGGAGTTCCCTGTTTGCCTTCCGGAGCAGCTGCTCGCGGCCGGCCACCAGGCTCGTGTGGCGGAATGTACGGGTGGCGACGATCGTGTCAAGCAGCGCCGACTCGCCTGGCACAATCCCCAGGGTTCACCACGACGAAGCGGTGGTTGGAAAAATGTACCGATTGCAACGGTTCTCGGGCTGAATCTGTGACGGTTGGGAGGCGTCGCGCCGCACGGCTTACCGGCACGGAACGGACGGCAATCTTTGCCCACCCGTCACCACAAGTCGTGTGACGAAAAATACTTGGAGCGTGCTCAAGCCGCTTTCACCAGTTCGCCGATAGCCCACATGTCCCCCGGGGCATCACTGTGCCCGTCGGGCAACCAGGGGGCGGCAGCAACCTGCGATCGATCGAGTCACGGATTGGCTCGACAGGCCTGCCGTGGAACAGTTCGTGGATCACGACCTCGGGATGACACGCCTCGCGAACGGGACGAACGATTCTCAAGTGATCCGCAAGCAAAGGAGATGTGGCTCGATGAAGCGTATGATGTTCCTCGGTGCGCTGGTTCTCGGTGTCACCGTTTGTAGTCAGTCCTATGGTTTCGAGCTCCTGAATCGGATGCTCGGCCATCATGGCTGTGCTGATTCGTGTTGTGAGCCCGGCTGCGATGCCGGTGCCGGATGTTGTGAGCCGGGTTGCGATGCCGGCAATGGCTGCTGCGAGCCCGCCTGCGGTGCTGGCAACGGCTGCTGCGAGCCGGCCTGTGGGGCGGCTGACAGCTGCTGCGATACTTCTTGCTGTGGCACCCGCTGCCGCAAGAAGCACGACCTCTTCGGCGGGCTGAAGGGCCTGTTCGAGAAGTGCCGTGCGAAGCATCGTGGCTGCTGCGACAGCTGCTGTGATGAGCCCGATTGCGGTGCTGGCTGCTGCGAGCCGGCTTGCGGTGCCGGTGACGGCTGCTGCGAGCCCGACTGTGGTGCTGGCGACGGCTGCTGCGAGCCTGCCTGCGGTGCTGCCGCCGGCTGCTGCGAGCCGAGCTGCGGTGCGGCTTCTTGCTGCGGTGTCCGGAAGTGCAAGACCCCGATCCGCGACCTTCTCCGCGCCATCCATGAGGCGAAGAAGTGCCGTCGGTCGTGCTGCGGCGACAGCTGCTGCGAGCCCGACTGTGGTGCCGGCTGCTGCGAGCCCGACTGTGGTGCCGGCTGCTGCGAGCCGGCCTGCGGTGCCGAGCCCGCCTGTGGCTGCGAGCCGGCCTGTGGTGCCATGATCGAGGTGGCTCCTGCCGCCCCGACTCCTGACGCCTCGGCTGCGACCAAGGCTTCGACCAAGGTCGTGGCTGTGAGCCGGACCGTCGCGGTCAAGTAAGCGAAGGTTGTTCGGTCGAACGGAGATCTGTTGCCCGACTTCGGCCAGTGAGCTCCGCCCGGGAGAAATACCCGGGCGGAGTTTTTTTATGCCCGCAGCCGGCCGAGCCCTTCGGCCGGATCGTCGAGACGGCTGGCGAGCGAGCGAACCTCTCCGGCCAGCCGATCGCCGGCCTCCAGGTAGCCCTGCGTCGACTCGGCCGCGGCGGCAAAGTCTTCGATCAAGGGATCGACAAGCCGGGCCGCCGGCAGCCGCGCGATGAGGGCGGTGATGTCACGATGGAGACCGAGCCGCACCCACGCAAACAGGAGCCACCGGAGCACGAGCCCCCAGAGGATGATCCACACGAATGATTCCTGGAGGAACCCTGAGCCATCGACACGGCGTCCCTCCCAGAGGTGGCCGTAAAAATAGTTCCAGCCGGCGCGGACGAGCACGATCACGACCAGCGACGTGAAGAGTCCTTCAAACGTCCAGCGCAAGAGCGGCCCGTCGACCCGCCCGCGGCGGTCGCTCACCAGCCGTTCGATGCCGCTGGCCAGCCACCGCCCCGTGCGCTCGAGCAGCGTGCCCACCGTCTCGCCGGCCTGCGCGTCATCAAGCCGGGCCCGGCCCACCTGGGGCCCCGCCATTTTTGCCCGACCGGCCAAGCCGGCCAGGATGCTTCGCGACTGCTCGACATCGGCCTCGCTGAGCCCCAGCTCCGCCACGGCCTGCCATGAGCCGTGGCCGGCGACATATTCCGGCGCGTGGCCCGCGAGAAGCTGGCCGATCAGCCCGCCACCGGGCCGCAGCCGCGTCCAAAACGAGCCGATCGCCGAAACCACATGCAGAAACATGGCAAAGGGGCCGCCATGCCAGCGGTCGACCACCTCGTCGGTGAGCAGCCGTTGCCAGGCCGTGCGGTTGGTCTGCAGCTTGCCTTCGATCGCGGTGGCGAGGATGCCTTCCAGCCGGGTTCGTTCGGTGGCCACTCCCGCCGCCAACCGTGTCACCGGCTCCCGCAGCGGCTCGAGCTGAGCCTGCGCCTGGGCCACAAACCAGCCCGCCAGGTCGAGGGCTCCGGTGCGGCGCACCCGCCGCGCCGCCCGCCCGACGAGTTCCTCATCGATCGCGGTCAGCAATTCCTGGAAGCCGGGCTCCGGTGCCAGACCGGCGGCCGACCGCTGGGCCGCCTCCAGCGCATCGAGCCGAAAAATCCTCGGCACCGCGAAGCCCTGCGACTCCAGTTCCTGCTGCCAATCCGCACGGATGTCGGGATCCCGGGAGGCGTGCGTCTGCACAAACAGAAGCGGCCGGCCGGGCGCGAAGGCCTGCACCTCGCGGGCCACGATCCACGAGCGGTATTTCTGGGCCGTCGCCACGAGGAGCAACACGTCACATGCCGGAAGCACCGCAGCCAACATGTCACGGTTGCGGTTGGCATCGCTCGGTCGTGGCGGGTGGCCCGCTGCCGGCGGCGATTCATCGGCCTGCGTGTCGGGATCGGGACAGTCGATGAGCACGATATTGGCGACGGCTGGCGCATCACTTCGCACCACGCGGCCTTGCATGGCATCGAGTGGCAGCCACGAGCAATCGACATCGTTGGCCACGACCACGATCGGCGTGGTCGTCGTCGGCCGGGCCACGTCGCTGGCGGTGGTCACCTCGCTGCCGGCCAGGGCGTTGACCAGCGTGCTCTTGCCGGTGCCGGTGCCACCGATCACCCCCACCACGAGCATCCGCGACAACTCCCGCCGCGTGCGGTCGAGCCGCGAGGCCACCTGCTCCCACTCCGCCCGCACCCGACGGGCAGGCGGCCAGTCGGGGCCGGAGGCGGACCACCGCCCCAGCGACTCCACGAGATCGTCGAAGTCGGCAAAGTCGGCGGCTGCAGCCATGGATCCGGTGGACACTTCACCAATCGGGTTTTCATTCATCGGGCCACCTCCTGACCGCAGCGCATGAGCAGGTGACGGGCCCGCGCGATCTCCGGCCGTGAGCCGGCG
>CAYZFV010000112.1:0-3457 GCA_964477765.1 uncultured Candidatus Kuenenia sp. | reverse complement strand
GCCCGCGCTCCTCCTAGCCGCCGGACTCTGGTTCTGCTTTCGCCTCGTGAACGTCCCGCGATTCGCCGATTTTCTCATTGCCGTGGAGGCAGAAATGGCGAAGGTGTCGTGGCCGACCGGCGGGGAAGTTGTGCGGAGTTCGGCCGTCGTGATCTTCGTGATTTTCGCCCTCGCGGCGATTTTGGCGATGTACGATCTCTTTTGGTGGTTCGTGCTTCGATATGTCTTGCGAATCACCTGACCGTCAAATCACCTGAACCGACAGCACCAGAGTGAAATATGGCCGATACGCCCGAATATCCTGAGGTCGAGAAGCTCGAGCCCGGGCAGGCTGCGCTGGACACTGCACCGGGAAGCACCGCGTTCGGAAACCCTGCGCACGGAAACCCTGCGCCCGGAAACCCTGCGCCGGGAGATGCTGCTCCCGGAGATGCTGGGGCGCCGATTCCTGAGCATCGAATGCCTGAGAATCTCGACGACGACGACGATGATGGCACGCCCGCCGTGCTCGAGGATCCGTTCGCCGGTGGAGAGGATGCCAAGCCGGTGGAGGTGGCGGCCGAGGTGGCCGCAGAGGTTCCGGCCGGCGACATGCAGTGGTACATCCTCAAGGTGCAGAGCAACCGTGAGGATTCGATCCGCGAGACCTTACAGCGGCGGATTTCCCTGCAGGGAATGGATCGCTTCTTCGGCGAGGTCATCGTGCCGAAGGAGCAGGTCACGGAATTCAAGGGGGGCAAGAAGCGGGTCGTCTCGCGGAAGCTCTATCCGGGCTACATCCTCGTCAACATGCTCCTCAACGACGAGACGTGGTATCTCGTTCGTGAGACGGGCGGGATCGGCGACTTCACCGGCTCGGCGGGACGGCCGAGCCCCATGCTCCCTCAGGATGTCGCGAAACTCCTCCGAAAAGACGAGGAGAAGGCGGCCGAAGCGCCGCGGCTCAAGATCAGTTTCAAGAAGGGCGATCGGGTCAAGATCAACGAGGGCACATTCGAGAACTTCGAGGGCGAGGTCGAGCAGATCGACGAGGCCAACGGCCGCGTGACGGTGATGCTCAGCATCTTCGGCCGCTCGACGCCGGTCGACATCGAGTATTGGCAGATCGAGACGGTCTAGCGGTCATTTTTCCAACGGGTTTTTTGAACGGGCATTTTTCGGCTGAAAGGGTTTCAGAAAGGGTTTCGGTATGGCGAAGCAGATGGTTGGACAGGCGAAGTTTCAGGTGCCCGGCGGGCAGGCGACTCCGGCCCCCCCGGTCGGCACCTCGCTCGGTCGTTTCTGGATCAATCTCGGGCAGTTCGTCCAACAATTCAACGACAAGACCCGCGAAGCGGCCGGCATGCCCATTCCCGTGGTCGTGACGGTCTACAACGATCGCTCGTTCGAGTTCGTCACGAAAAGCCCCCCCGCGGCGGCTCTCCTCAAGAAGGCGGCCGGCCTGGCCAAGGGGTCGGGTGTGCCCAACCGCGACAAGGTGGGCAAGGTCACCCAGGCCCAGGTCGATGAGATCGTCCGCCTCAAGGGGGCCGATCTCAATGCCCGCGACGCCGAGCATGCCGCCCGGATGGTCGCCGGCACTGCCCGGAGCATGGGGATCACGGTCGAGGGCTGACTTCCCGGGCCCTGGTGTTGGAGTTCAGCGGGAGTTCCGCAGGCCCGGTTGAAACCGGCGCCAAAACGACTATTTTCCAAGGTTTCGTCTCTCCGCAGGTTCGCGTTCAGCAGGATCCAGCCGTGCCCACCACCAAGCGCATGCGGGCGATGCTCGCAGTCAAGCCCCAATCCGACGCCCCGCTTCCGCTCGCCGAGGCGGTGGAGGTGCTCAAGAAGTTTCCTCCGCCGAAGTTCGACCAGACGGTGGAAATCCACATGCGTCTGGGCATTGATCCGAAGCAGGCCGACCAGATTATCCGCGGTTCGCTCGTGCTGCCCCACGGCATCGGGAAGTCGAAGCGGGTCGTCGTCTTCGCAAAGGGCAACCTTGCCGACGACGCCAAGGCAGCTGGTGCCGAAGAGGTGGGCGCCGAGGAGCTTGCCAAGAAAATCAAGGAAGGCTGGACGGATTTCGACGTCTGCATCGCGGCCCCCGACATGATGGGGCTCGTCGGCCCCCTCGGCAAAGTGCTTGGCCCGCGCGGGCTGATGCCGAGTCCCCGTGCCGGCACCGTCACCGCCGACATCGCCAAGACGGTCAGCGAATACAAGGCCGGCAAGGTCGAGTTTCGCAATGATCCCACCGGGATCGTCCATGCCGTCGTCGGGAAGGCGAGTTTCGACGCTCAGAAGCTCGTCGACAACATCCGTGCTTTCATCGACCACATCATGTCCATGCAGCCCTCGAGTGTGCGTGGCCAATACGTCAAGAGCATCTCGATCTCGGGCACGATGACTCCGGGTGTCGGCGTCGCGGCCTGAGTCACGGTTTTCTGAGGCGGTTTTTCCAATCACGGTTTCGTCACACACGGTTCTCCCAGGCAGGGTGGCATGAGCAAGCTCGTCAAGAACATGCTGATCGATGATCTCAAGCGGCGCCTCGGTGGCGTGGGCGAGGTGGTCGTCGTCAGTCTCGGTCAGTTGGATGCCCAAAAGACCACCCAGTTGCGGCAGACGCTTCGCAAGAAGCGGATCCAGCTGCAGCTCATCAAGAACAGCCTGGCCCGCCGGGCCGCGGCCGGCACGCCACTGGCCCCCGCTTTCGAGGCGACGGAGGGCATGCTCGCAGTCGCCTGGGGTGGAGAAGACATCGTCGATCTCGCGAAGGAGCTCGACCGCCTGTCTGGCGTGAAAGACTTCCAGGGTTTCGAGTGCCGGGGCGGCGCGCTCGATGGTGCCCGCTTGGGTGCCGACGACATCAAGCAGGTCGCGAAGTGGCCTTCGCGGCTGGAACAGCTCTCGATTCTCTCCGGCCAAATTTCCTCGCTCGCATCGACGCTCTCCGGCCAGATCGTGTCGGCGGGTGGCACGCTCGCCGGCCAGGTGGCCTCGCGTGTGGAAGACCTGGAGAAAGCGGGGGCGGCCGAGGCCTGAGCGGGCGGCTGACAAAGGGGCCCGTCGGCCGGGCCGTCTGGTGGTGAAAAATCTGTTTTCAGAGCGTCGATACGCTCGCTCCGGATGCCTCGAGGTGGGGCTCTGGAAAGATCAACAAGACTTGGTAATCTGAGGGGCTCCCCGCGACGGCGGGTGCACCGCATTCACTGAAGGGAAAGGATCACGCGCGATGGCAACGGCAGAAGCGACTCGGGAATTCTCGTCCGACACGAAGGAACTTGGCGACAAGATCGTCGGGCTGACGCTCAAGGCGGCGAAGGAGCTTTCGGACTACCTTGATGAAGTGCACGGCATCAAGCCGGCTGCCGGTGGCGCGGTCGTCATGGCGGCGCCGGCCGGCGGTGCTGGCGGTGCGGCCGGTGGTGGCGAGGCTGCTGCTGAAAAGACCGAGTTCGACGTGGTGCTC
>CAYZFV010000111.1:0-5737 GCA_964477765.1 uncultured Candidatus Kuenenia sp. | reverse complement strand
GCGTTGCGGGGCCGCCCCGGGGGGGGGGGGGGGGGGGGGGGGTGGGCGCCGCCCGCCGGGCCGGGCCCGGCCGCGGCGGCATCGCTGCGGGGCGTCTTCGAGAAGCCGCCGCTGCCGCAAAAGGCCAAGCGGGTGATCTGGCTGACGATGGCCGGCGGGCCGTCGCACCTCGAGACGTTTGACCACAAGCCCAAGCTCGCCGAGATGCACGACCAGCCGATGCCGGAGAGCCTCACGAAGGGGCAGCAGCTCGCCCAGCTTCAGGGGCAAAAGCTCGTCTGCTTCGGGCCGCAGCATCCCTTCCAGCCGATGGGGCCGAATGGCACGCACATCTGTGAACTGTTTCCCAACATCGGCTCGGTGCTCGGCGACATCTGTCTGATCCGCTCGATGACCACCGACGCGATCAACCATGATCCGGCCCACATGTTCATGAACACGGGGTCCCAGATCGCCGGCCGGCCGAGCATGGGCTCGTGGGTGACCTACGGCCTCGGGAGCGAGGCGGCCGACCTGCCGGGATTCGTCGTGCTCACGTCGCTCGGCAAGGGAGGCCAGGATCAGCCGATCGCGGCGCGGCAGTGGTCGAGCGGCTTCCTCCCCAGCAAATATCAGGGCGTGCAACTGCGGAGCAAGGGCGACGCCGTGCTCTATCTCGGCAATCCGGCGGGCATCACCCGCGACCGCCAGGCCGCCGACATCGACGCCATCAACGCGCTCAACGCCCAGCACGATGCGCTGGCCGCCGATCCCGAGATCGCCACGCGGATCGCGCAATACGAAATGGCCTTCGCGATGCAGGCCAGCGTGCCGGAGTTGATGGAGACGAAGGCGGAGAGTCCGGAGACGCTCGCCCTCTATGGCTGTGCGCCCGGCGATGGCTCGTTCGCCTCCAACTGCCTGCTTGCGCGGCGGCTGGCCGAGCGGGGCGTGCGGTTCATCCAGCTCTATCACAAAGACTGGGACCATCACGGCGGCGTGAAGGACGGCATCGCCTACAAGGCCGCGGAGATCGACCGGGCCTGCATGGCGCTGATCAGTGATTTGAAGCAGCGGGGCATGCTCGACTCGACGCTGATCGTGTGGGCGGGTGAGTTTGGCCGCACGCCGATGTCGCAGGGGGGCAACGGCCGCGACCATCACAACAAGGCGATGAGCGTGTGGCTGGCCGGCGGTGGGATCAAGGGGGGGCTCGTGTATGGATCGAGCGACGACCTCGGCTACGCCGCGGTGGAAAACGCCTGCACGGTGCACGATCTTCACGCCACGATGCTCCACTGCCTGGGCATCGAGCACAGTGGGTTTACCGTGAAATTCCAGGGCCTCGACGCCAAGCTCACCGGCGTCGAAGGGGCCAACGTGCTCACCGATATCCTGGCGTAAGGCCATCCCCGGGGAGCCACCGGGCTCGCGCCCGGTGCTTTTTTTTCCAACAAAGCCGCATGGCGCGAGCCCGCGGGCTGTCCCTGCATCAACTGAGCGAACCCCCTCGCTTGACACACGTGTAGACACGCGTACACTTTTGGGTGCCGCGGATCTGGAGTGCTTCAAATGATTCGAAAATTCGGGTTTGATGAGATTTGTGAGGCTGTCGATGGTCTCACCCCCGAAGAACAGGCCGATCTCGTCCACCTGATGCAGAGGCGGTTGGCCCACCTTGGCCGGCAGCGCGTGGTGGCCGAGGTGAAGGAAGCCCAGCAAGACGCGAATGCGGGACGCGTCACCCGATACAGCGCCGCTGATTTCTTGACGGAACAGGATGGCTGATGCGGGAGACATCCGTCCGCCATCTTCTTGTGACGAGCACCTTTCAACGCGAGGCCAAACGGGCTGCCAAGCAGCATCCGGAGCTCGTCTCGGCAATCAAGGACACGCTCGAAACACTGTCAGCGAACATGTTTTCCCCGTCGCTGCGAACTCACAAACTGCACGGTGAACTACGGGGATGCTGGGCGTGCAGCGTGCGCTACGATTGGCGGATCGTGTTTGGCGTCGGCGATCCCGTTGAAATAGACGGGTTCACTGCGGAAACCATCACTCTCTACACGATGGGCACGCACGACGAGGTCTATTGACCCAAATCTCCCCACAAAACCACCAGGCTCGCGCCCGGTACTTTTTGTTTCCCCAGAAAGCCGCAGGGCGCCAGCCCGCGGGCTGCCCCTGCAACAGCTTAGGCGACCAGTGCACCCAGCGGGCCGGTCGAGTCGCCGTGCCGGTCGATGCTCACCCCCGAAGCTTGAAGGAGCGTGAGCCACAGGTTGGCCAGCGGCGTGTGATCGGGGAGCACGATGTGTTCCCCGAGCCGGATTCCCGCTCCTCCCCCGGCCACGAGCGTGGGGCAGTTGTCGAGGTAATGGATCGAGCGGATGTTGCTGCCGTACACGACGGTCGTGTGGTCGAGCAGCGAGGAGCCGTCGGCTTCACGAAGCGACGCGAGGCGATCGAGCAGGCCGGCGAGCAGTTCGCTCTGCTTTGCGTCGCGCTTCTGCGAGGCCTGCATCCGCTCGCCGGGCTGATAGTGGCTCATGTCATGCGGGGCGACATTGATGCCGAGGCCCGTGAGCAAGGCCCCCACCGGCTGGCGATAGGTGATCACGCGGGTTGAGTCGGTCTGCAGCGCCGCCGCGAGCAGGTCGTACATCACCTTGATCTCGTCGTGGCCGGGCATCTTCTCGTCCGGCTTGCGGATCTCTCCGGCGGGCTGTGGCTTCGGCACGGCGAGCCATTCTTTTTCCTTGGCAAGCCTGACCTCGATGTCGCGGATCGACTGGAGGTATTCGTCGAGCTTGTCGGCATCGGCCGCCGCGAGACCCTTGCGGACGCGGGCCGCGTCGGCCCGCACGGCATCGAGCACGCTCTGCTGTGCAGCGAGGAGCGTCTGCCGCTCCTCGAGCGATTGCGACTCCCCCGAGAAGAGACGATGAAACATGGCCACCGGCGTGTCGAGCGCGGCGAGCGGCCGACCGCGGGAATCCCAGGCGAGCGAGAGGCCCGGGCCGTGGCCCGAGTTGGCGGCGTCGAGCGTGCCGAGTTGGAGCGAGGCAAACCGGGTCGCAGCGCCGAATGCCGCAGCCGCCACCTGGTCGGCTGAGATCGAATTGGAAAAGCTTTTGCCCGGCTCGCCGTAGCGGTTGGCACCGGTGAGCCAGAACGTGCTGCCCCAGTGGGCTTCCGTTGTAAATCGATTCGAAAGGCCTTGGATCACGCTGAACCGATCCTTGTGCCGCTTGAGTGGCTCAAGGCCCGCAGGGAGCGTGTACTCGCGGCCCGTCGCCTTGCGTTCGGGAAACCAGGTCTCGCTGGTGACGCCCCACCCAAACCCGAGGAAGACCATCCGCTTGGGCGGCGTGACGGGTGCGGCTGCGGAGGCCCGTCGCCAGCCCAGCGACGGGAGGAAGGGCAGCGCGAGCATGCTGCCGGCGGCCCTAAGGATCGTGCGACGTGGAATGTGCATGGCGGTCATTTCGTTTGAAATTCGGACGTGGACACGATGGCGTGGACGATGTCGCGGAGGCCGCAGCCCTTCTGCTTGGCGACGGCCAGAAGTCCGTCGAGCGTCTCTCGATCGGCGAAACTGACGGGCCGGCCGAGGGCGTAGGCGTAGAGGTTTTCAATCAGGCCGCGAACAAAGGCATCAGCATGCCGGGAGGCGAGTTGGTCGCGAAGTTGAAAAAAGCCCTTGAACGAGGGACCGCCGTAAAACGCTCCCGACGGTTCGATCGGCCACGATTTTTTCACGACCTTGCCGGCCAGTGCGTTCTTGACGACCCAGTCGCGGCCATGGAAGTGCTCTTCGGTGCGCCAGCGGCCGGCGGCGTCGAAGTTTTCGAGGCCGAAGCCGATCGGGTCGATCACGCGGTGACACTGGGCGCACTGCGGCTGCTCCTGGTGCATCCGCAGCCGTTCCCGGGTCGTGATCTGCTGGCCCTCGAGTCGCGTGAGCTGAGGGACGTTTGGCGGGGCCGGTGGGGGCGGGTCGTGCATGAGTTTCCGCAACACCCACGTGCCGCGCTCCACGGGGCTCGTGCGTTCGCCATTGCTACCCATCGCCAGGATCGCCGCCATGCCGAGCAGGCCGCCGCGCGGGCTGTCAGGTGGTAGCTTCACGATGCGGAACTCGTCGCCGACCACGGGACCGCCGCCATCGTCGAGGCCGTAGTATGCGGCCATCAAGCCATTGACGACGACAAAGTCGCTCTGCAGCAGGTTCCGGGCGTCGAGGTTGCCGCTCACGAGTGTGTGGAACGTCTCGTAGACCTCGTGCTTGGCCGCGGCACGGGTGGCTTCGTCGAAGTCGGAAAAGAGTTCGTGATCAAACCGGAAGAAATCGAGGCGATCGAGGCCGAGCCACTGGTGCGCGAACCCGGCGGCGAAGTCGTGGGACCGTTTGTCGGCCAGGAGCCGATCGACCTCCGCGGTGAGAACGTCGGGCCGCGACAGCCTGTCGGTGGCTGCCAACGCCAGCAGCTGTTCGTCGGGCGGTGCCGACCAGAGGAAATAGCAGAGCCGTGTGGCCAGTTCGCGGGCGGAAAGTCGACGGCTCTCCGGGGCTGTGGCCGTGGGGTCATGGGTGATGGCTTGGTCTCGCGGGGCGGTCGGATCGGCCAGGTAGAGAAACCCAGGTGACGCAAGAATCACGGCCATCGGTTCGCGGATCGCCTCGATCGGCGGTGCCCCGGCGCGACGTTTTGTTTGGTAGACGGTAATCAGGCGGTCGAGAAACTCGCGCGACGGCGCGGCCCCACGGAAGGCAAGCGTGCCGAATCGTCGCAGGATCGTCTTCACGAGGACATCTTCCGGCGCCTTCTTGGCGAGGCCGTCGAAGACCTGGATGCGGATCGGTGATGGGGACGATCGCGGTAGGGGCCCTTCCCACTCGACCCAATCGATCCACAGGGCATGGTCGAGGCCAACGCCGTTGGCTGCCTTCGCCAAGGCATTGCGGAATCCATCCGCCTTGCTGTCGTTGAAACGCTTCTCCCGCACCCGCCAGGCGCGGGGCCCGTTGGCCGTGACTCGCACCGGAATCTCGATCGTCTGTGGCTCTTCGATCGTGCCGGTGACGTGAAATGTGCCCAGCGACCTGATATCAGACTGCTCGTCATCGCCCTTGGAGGGTTGCACGCCCCACTCGAGAAAGCGACGCAGCGGCGGTGCTTCCGTAGTCGCACCGATTCGCACGCGGAGCATGTAGTCGCCGGACGGGGCCTCTGCGGGCACGGCAATCAACTCGGTGTCGTGGTAGTTGTTGGTGGTGTACATGAGGTAGGCGCCGGTATCGGAATGGGGCAGCTTCAGAAATCGCCCCAGATACGGGCCGTGCCTCTTGTATTGGAGGATGCGAAACCGGGCCTCATGTTCGTCCGGAAAGCCAAACTCGCTCGCAGGCTTGCCGCCCGACGCCTCCCATTCCTTCGCCTTGCGGTAGCCGGTGAGAAAGTAGCCGTTGAGGAGCCCTTCGATCTTTTTGCGGGCGTCGGTCTCGACCTCGCGGCGCACCGATTTCCGCTCCGGCTTCGGGTCGCCAGGCCGAGGCCAGTCGGAGGCCGCCGCCTCGATCGCGGCTCGGCCAATCGCGAGATACTGCTCGAACTGGTCGCTCGACATGAAGAGTCCGGAGCCGATCGTGTCGAAAGCGGCTGTCCCGGTGTCGTCGGGGAGCCCGCTCGTGTCGACCCCGGCGGCGTCGATGTCGATCCCGAGCAGATCGCGGAGGGTGTGGCGATATTCGCGG
>CAYZFV010000110.1:0-2745 GCA_964477765.1 uncultured Candidatus Kuenenia sp. | reverse complement strand
ACCTCTCCTGCCCCCCCCGCATCCCCCGCTGCCGGCCGTAGCCCGCCAGCGGCCGATCTCGCCCCCTCTGCCTCCGCCCCCGCAGTCGCCCAACGGCTTACCATCGACCGCGAAGCCCGCGAGGCCCTCGCCCGCGTCGCCGGCCCGCGGGCGGCGCGGATCCTGTGCCGCCAGCTGGCCGGAGCGCTCGCCGACGAGTTCGATCGGATCGACGCCCTCTGCGCGGCCGGCGACCTTGCCGCCGCCACCGCGGCGATCGACCGGCTCCGGCTGGCCGCCCGGGTGGGCCTGCGGCTTGTCGACCCCTGGCGGGTGGTGCTCAGCGGACCGGGGAACGCCGGCAAGAGCAGCCTCGTCAACGCTCTCGCCGGCTATGCCCGGAGCATCGTCTCGGCCGAGCCGGGAACCACCCGCGACGTGGTGGCCACGCGGCTGGTCCTCGAGGGTTGGGAGATCGATCTGATCGACACAGCCGGCCTGAGGGAGCCGGGCGCGGCGGCGACCGCCACGGAGCGGGCCGGCATCGAGCGGGCCGCAGCCGCCGCAGCGACCGCCGATCTGATTTTGAAAGTAGGACAGGCTTCAGCCTGTCACCCTGCAGCTGTTCATCAAAACCGGCACGCATCCGCTTCCCTCCGGCCCAGAAGCGCCGGAGACTGTCCTGCTCTTGATGTCCTCTCGCAGTGCGATCTCGCCCCGGGCCTCGCGGCCCCGCCCGGCGCCCTGCTCACCTCCGCCCTCACCGGCGAGGGCATCGACGCCCTCGCCCGGGCGATCGTGGCGGCGGTCGTGCCCGAAGCGGCGGCCGACCCGGCCCTCCTCGCCGGCCCCGTGCCTTTCACGCCCCGCCACCTCGCGGAAATCGCCCAAGGAAGACAGACTTCAGCCTGTCAAAAGTAGGAAAGGCTTCAGCCTGTCATCAAAATAATCGACGTCGGCCTGTCACCAACTCGACGACGGGCCCGAGTGTCCCCCGCGTTCAATATCGCGGCACGTCTGGATCGATCTCCAGACTCCACACATCGATCCCGCCCCGCATGCTGCACGCCTGCGGAAAACCCTTCTCCCGCAGAAACCGGGCGACGCGGAGGCTCCGCACGCCGTGGTGGCAATGGACGATGATCGGCTTGTCTCGCCACGGCTCCAGCTCGGCCAGCCGCAGCGGAATTTCCCCCATCGGAATCAGCCGCGCCCCGTCGATCCGCGCAATCGCGAATTCATCCAGCTCCCGACAGTCGAGCAGCAAAACGGTTGGATGCAGTATCTTAGATTTCGTCTACAAGACGGTTTTTTCAAAACCCATGATGTGATGCTGGAACGAAGCGTCCACGAGCCAAAACCTTTCATGCCCCGTCTACGAAAAAGGGAGGGCGGCTTTCGCCGCCCTCCCATAATCATTTCCTACATGAAGAGGCACTAGTTTTGGAGACGCACATACAGATCAGCGACGCCAGTGGCGTTTTCAATGGCCGGAGCCGCCGTATCGGAGTCCGTCAAAAACTTCACCGAACCGTCAGCCGTCAGAATGCCTCGAAGACCACCGGTATGGTCCGAGAGAAACATATCGGTAGCGATGCAACCGACGAGATCTCCAGCTCTACCGGCTGATGTTGCCCAAACTTGCGGCACCGCCGTGTTGCCCGAATTTGTTCGCCCCTTTGCGCTTTCGGCAACAATGATCACTTTGCTAGTGCCACGGCTCGCAAATGATGCAAAGCCTTTGCCACGGAAATTCCCAGTGGTCCCGGTCCCGTTTCTCCTTCCGGCGACGTCGATCGGATCAGCCCAAGGACTATTTTGGATTCCAGCAGCACCTGTGCCCAAATTAGCTACATAGCAGGTAATTGCATCCACAACTGCACCCGACGGGAGGTTATTGGCAGTGTACGACGGGCACTGGGTCCACCCAATCTTGACAGGCGTGGTAGCGGGAGCACTTCCAAACGTCGCGCCGCACGAAGCTACCTGCAGATTACCTTCTTCACCGAACGGAAGAATCTGGGCTATAAAGCTCCAGCTATTCCGCGTGATCGGCGGGAAGAAATTGTCGCCATTCGACGCGTTCACGTCAGCATAGTTGTGCAGAGCCAACCCCTGCTGTTTCAGGTTATTCGAGCATGAACTCCGGCGGGCAGCCTCACGGGCGGCCTGCACGGCGGGAAGCAAGAGACCAATGAGCACACCGATGATGGCGATCACCACCAGCAACTCGACGAGCGTGAAGCCCTTGGGCTTCGATAAGGTACGAACCATTTGTGAAATCCTCCGCCCGTATGTCCGGGCATGAAAAAGGAAAAGAAATAGAGCCCCAAAAACACCAGGTGACAGGTTGGCGAAGCGAAAGATGTCTAAAGAGTTCCCTGTCAGTTGCCCCTGACATTTGGGATAGTATCGACAGCAGTGCGGTTTCGTCAATGGTCTGGTTCACCGGTTTTTGGGATTTTTGTGGCTCCGCAGTCAACCGATCCTGCCGCAGCCCGCAGCTTCGCCGCCGACGTCGTTTTTCGCCTTCAAAACGCCGGTTTTACGGCGTTTTGGGCGGGCGGCTGCGTCCGCGACGATCTCCTCGGCCGCACCCCGGTCGACTACGACGTGGCCACCTCAGCCCGCCCAGATGAGGTACGCGATGTTTTCGGCCGCCGCCGCACACTCGCCGTAGGGGCCGCCTTCGGCGTGATCACCGTGCTCGGGCCACGCGGGGCCGGGCAGGTGGAGGTGGCCACCTTCCGCACCGACGAGGCCTAT
>CAYZFV010000109.1:0-5243 GCA_964477765.1 uncultured Candidatus Kuenenia sp. | reverse complement strand
CTCCCCCCGCCGGCTCGAGGTGGCCACCACCTGATAGCCCGCCTTCTTGAGCCGGGCGAGATCACGGACCGGATCGGCACAATCGCAGACGGGCACGTGTTCGGCCGCCCCCTCGGCCACCCGCACCGCCGCCGGCGAGAGCGGTGGCAGGTCACCTGCTTTGCCGATCACGGCAGCCGCACCGAAGTGGGCGGCCGTTCGGAGGATCGAGCCCAAGTTGTGGGGATTCTGCACGCCGTCGAGATAGAGCACGGGCGGGCTGATCACATGGCTGCCGGCGCGAGCCGCTTTGCCCACCGACGCCGGGGCGAGGCTGGCGAGCAGCATGTCGAGATCCCACCGCCGAATCTGCCGGGCGAGGATCGCCACGCCCTCATGGTGGATCGACTTCGTGAGCCGCGCAAGGCTCTCGTCGGTGACGATCTGATAGCCCTTCTTCTCTTTCGCGCACCAGGCCAGCAGTTTGGCCAGCTGTTTCTGCCGGCCGTGCGCCACATAGACGCGGACGATCTCCTCCGGGCGAGTGGCGAAAATCGCCTCGCAGGCCCGCAGCCCGTGATACATCTCTTCTGTCTTGCCGCGATGCCGGGGCCGCGAGTCTTTCGAGGAAGGTGAGGCTGGTCGAGTGCCGGTGGGTGGTTTGCGAGGTCGTGCTTTCATCGCCGACAAGTCTACGCAGACCACGCGGGTTTCGCGCCGGGTCATCGGGGCGGGCGGAGACCGCTGCCCGGAACGGTGAGGCCGGGGATGTCGTCGGCATCGACGTCGTGCTCGCGAACCCAGCCGACAATCGCGGCCCCCTGCCGCGGGCTCGGCGGGGGCGGCGTGGCCGCGAGCAGCATGCGGCCATCCACCCGCCAGCGGGGCCCGAAATGGTAGACGGCGTAATACATCGTCTTGGCCTGCACGACGTTGGTGCGATTGCAGCGGCAGGCCTCGTAAAACATCCGGTGCACCTGCTTCCAGGGCCGCGTGCGGTCGACGCAGGCGACGTCGTGCACCACCGACGCGTTGCGGAAGCGGCCCGTGAACGGCGAGCCGATCACGGTCCAAAACGGCCGCGGGATGCTCGCCCCGTTGACGACGGATCCCGTGGGCGCGTCCCAGCGCACCGTCGCCCGGTCGATGTAGGCGAAGGGCGCGGTGAGCGTCATGTCGCGGCCGTCGTCGTGCCAGGTGGCGGTGACGCGACCTTCAAAGTGGCCGAATCTCATCCTACTTCGGTGTTTGCGGCCGGGCGTTGTCTTTGAGATAGGCGACCAGTGGCCGGGCCGAAATCGGCACACACGAGTCGTCGCACACGACATGCACCAACTGCGCGTCGCGGTCGATCTGGATGTCGTATTGCCAGCGGTCGCGGCCCTCCGAAAAGGCCTGCCACGACTCGGTCCAGCCCGCCTTCTCCACGAGTTCCTCGAGTTCGTCGCGGTCCTCGTCTTCGAGATCGGCCGAGTCGATGCGGCAGCCCCGCACCATGCCCGTGAAGCCGCCCGACTGGATGAACGTGATCCGCATGACGGACTGCCTCCCGTGTCGCGAGCCGCCAGTGTATGCCAGAGATCCGCTCACAGCCCCACCTTTTTCCAGGCCGCCTTCACCGCCTTGCGCACCGCGGTGCCAAACTCGTCGCCCGCAATCTGGGCCGTGATCCGCGCCAGGTCGGCAAACAGGCTCGTCCGCGAGAGCTGCCGCATCGCCTCGTACCAGATCCGCCCCGCCACCTCCCAGGCCGGGCCGCCCAGGCTCTGCGCCACGAGCACAAACGCCCGATTCGGAATTCCGGAGTTGATATGCACGCCGCCGGCATCGGCCGGCCCCGTGTAGAGCCGCTTCATATGGTTGGGCTGCGGGTCGTCACCGAGCAGCGGATCGTCGCGAAAGGCCTCACCCGGCTGCGCCATGTCGCGGATCGCCCGTCGGGTGGGGGCGGCGATGAGCACCTCCGCCCCGACGAGCCAGCTGGCATCTTCCGCGGGGACGCCCTGCCGCCACTGCCGCACAAGCACGCCGAAGACATCGGCGAAGTGTTCGTTGATCGCCCCCGACTGGCCGCGATAGACGAGGTTGCTCATGAAGGCCTGCACGCCATGGGTGAGTTCATGCGCCACCACGTCGAGCGACCGTGTGAACCGGCCGAAGACCGCGCCATCCCCGTCGCCATAGGCCATCTGTGATCCATCCCAGAAGGCGTTGGCCATCGGCTGATAGCCCGTGCCGGCGCTCTCGCCGGCATGTCGTTGATCTCGAGTGTGCATGTCGGCGTCGTCGAGCGAGTTGCGGCCGAAGAGGTCGTGAAAGAAGTCAAACGTGTCGCCGGAGTGGTCGTAGGCCTCGTTCACCGCCGCGTCGGCCGTCTTCTTCTCGCCCTCGCTCCGCGCGAGCCGGCCGGGCAGCGTATCGCGGCCGCGGGCATCGTAGACGAGCCGGTTGCGGCGGGCGGCCGGGGGCGGCACCGCGAGCATCGTCGGCATCTGCTGGGCGAAGGCCCGCACGGCCCGCACGGCCGAGTCGGTGGAGAGGGCCACGAGCGCCCGCTCCCGGATCCGCGGATTCTCGCAGTGGGCCAGCCGCTCCACGATATAGGGCGGCACGATGCACTGAATCGGACAACGCTCCATCACGCGCTCCTGCGAAGGTAGGAAAACTGGCCCGTCGGCTACGGTTCGCCCGGTTTCTCATGAACCTGCGGCCTCCGGTCGCCGATCCTCCCGGTGGGGGTATCGTCCCCATTCCCAGGAGGACCTGCAAGGAGACGCTTCCATGCCCCGCACCGCCCCTTCCCGGTGTGACGTGACCATCGCCACTTTCTGTTGCCTCTGGCTTGCGGCCTCACCGGCCCCGGCCGGTGAATTCGGCCGTTTTTTCCAGGGCCTTACAGCGCCGCTGCGGGCGGCTCACCGCGAGCCGCCGGCGCCGCGCCATCCGCCCGCCGGCTGCGGCGACTCGATCGAACGGCTCGCCGCCGAGATCGACTGGCTCAAGCACCATCTCAATGTCCATGGGTCGATCGTGGCCAAGCAGCCCGACGTGTGGGGCCAGAGCCGGCTGATGCGGCATCGCTACGAATACGAGGCGCAGCTCCAGCGACAGCTCGGCGAGTTTGCCGCCCGCAGCCAGGCCGCCATCCGCCGCAGCGATCAGACCTTTCTCAGCATGGCGATGGCGCTCGAAGACGCAACCGCCCGCCGGCGGCTCCCCGACACCACCACGCTCGCCAAGCCGACCGACTTCGAGAAGGTGCTCCCCTTCGATGTCACCGAGCAGCCGGTGTCGCTCGAGCCCACGCTCCACCTCGACCAGCTCTCCCGCTACCTCAACCATCTCCACGAACTCCGCCGTATCAACGAGGGAGACGACTCGGCCGACGCCCCGGGCTATGCGCTGAACCTCGTGCGGCTGCCCGTGTCGGTCACGCCGGGCGGCCTCACGCAGACCGGCCATGGCGCGGAGATCACCGTGATCGCCGAGCCCTGCCTCGGTGACGAGCTGCTGCCGGTCACCTTTCGCAATCTCGTGATCAACGATCTCGTCGACCTGATCACGCCCGCGCTCACCTACTGCGTGAACGACCCGCAGTGCCTCGCCTGGGCCCGCACGATCGCGGGCCGGGATGAGCCGCCGGCGGCGCGGCCCGACGCCGCCGTGCGGCAGGGCGTGATGGCGGCGATGCAATCGCTCTCGGCCCGGCTGCCGGCCATCGCGCCGGCGGCGGCGCCGGCCGTGAAGACGCGGCGGGCCCGGATGCCGATTCCCTTTTCCCAACTCGCCGACGTGAGCGGCATCCGGCAGATCGCGATCCTGATCTGCGACACGCATGTGGCCCTGGCCAATCATCCGGTCAGCCGCCCGTGCATCGAGTATGCCGACGTGCGGTCGCACCTCGCCGAAGAGCTCGAGGCCGCGGCCGACTTTCTCGAGCAAGACCGGCAGCGGCCGCTGTGGGATCAGCTGCCGGGCTGGAACCTCGCCGAGCTGGTGCGGAGCCGCCGCATCGACGATCTCGCCCGGGTTCGCTGCCATGTGTTCACGACGATCGGCACCGGCGATGAGAGCGGCGACCTCGGGCCCGGCCCGCTGCAGGCGATCGGCGACGGCGTCTGCTGCGACGAGCGGCTTGCCGCCACGCCGGTCTGCCGCACCACGACCGCCGTGCTCGCCTGGGGAATTCTCGTGGAGTCGGCGTTGCTCAACGAACGGCTCATCGACGACATCCGTGAGTCGGGCTGCGGTGCAGCCTGCGCGAGCGGCTTCGCGGGGCCATTCTTCGGACCGGAGCCGGCTCCGGAGGCCCGCGCGACCTTCAACGACTATGTGCGGTGCCGGTGGCCGATTCGCGTGTTTGCCCTCGATCCGGTGAGCCAGGATCAAAACGTGGAAGACGTGTATGCCCGACGACGCGAGCTCCAGGTGGCGATGGCGATGGCCTTCGCCAGCGGCCGCATGTCAGCCTCGGCGCTGAGTCGCTTTTCCCGGCGGCTCGAGACCGACATGGCGACGATCGCCCTCAACAAGACGGCCGTCGCCTTCGCCCACGGGGCCGACACGTTTGGCTGGCGGTTTTACCCGCGGGTGCAGACGCCTCCCGACCGGGGCACGCTGGCCACGTTTGCCGAGACCCTCTGCGGCCCGTCGCCCGACGCCGATCTCAAGCGGCGGAAGCTCGAGCCGGGGCAGCGGGAGTGCACGGCGATCATCGTGATGCCCTCGTTCGTGCCGTCGCTCACGCTCGACGTGCGGACCAACTGGTTTTCGCTGGCCCATCCCACCGCCACCACGCAGACCATGCGGCAGACGATGCGGCTCTCGCGGGCGGTGCAGTCGATGCGGCGTCATGCCTGGGAATGCCAACGGTGCGCGCATCTCTACCGCCCCGGGGAGTACGCCCGAGTGATGCACGATGTGGACCGACTCGACCGACAGTTGCCACTCCAGACGCTCACCGCGCAGATCCCCTACGAAAACACCTGTGGCGGCTTCGAGCTGTTCAATACCGGCATCACCGACCTCGCGCCGGAGCTGGTCGGCTGGTATGGCGCGCCGGGCATCGATCCCGACGCCACCACCACGCTCTTCCTGATCGGTAAGGGCTTCAGCCTCCACGACACGACGATTCTCGCCGGTGGCCGGCCCGTCGCCGCCACGCTGATCAGCCGCGAGGTGCTCAAGGCGGAGATTCCCGCGGGCGTGGCGGTGATGCCGGCCGCCCCCGCATGGTCACCGGCCGCTCCCGGCCTCGGGTACAT
>CAYZFV010000108.1:0-12141 GCA_964477765.1 uncultured Candidatus Kuenenia sp. | reverse complement strand
TCAGGCCACGAGCCCGTCGAGAGAGCCCGTCGCGTCGGCGAACTGCCCGGTTTCACAGCCGACCCGCTGGGCCAGCGTCAGCAGGAGATTCGCCATCGGAGGGTGGGAGTTCTCATCGAACGCCAGATGGCGGCCAAGCCTCACGCCCAGCTTATGGCCGCCGGCCACCAGGAGCGGCAGATTTTTCGGGGAGTGCTCGCCTCCCTTGCCGGAATTCATACCGCTGCCATAGAGCACGACGGTGCGATCGAGCATCGAACCATCCGCCTCGGCCGTTTGTTGCAGCATGCCGAGGAAGCGGCCGAGTTTCGTCAGATGAAACCGGTCAATCTCACCGAGTTTCTTCAGCATGCCGGGGTCGCCACCATGGTGCGACAGCTCGTGGTGGTTTTCGCCGCCGCCACCGAATCCCCCCGCTTCCCGAGACCATTCAAACGTGATGACGCGGGTCGTATCGGTGAGAAACGAGAGGTACACGAGTTCGAGCATACAATCGAGCCACATCGGCCGATCATGAGCGTCGCCGGGCTTGCTCGCCAGCTGGAGTCCCTTCTCCGACACCTGTGGCTTCGGACGGTCGATCCATGCCTCGAGCCGCTCCACATGCTTCTCCGTCTCCCGCACGCTCGAGAGGTATTCGTCGAGTTTGCGCCGATCGGCCGTGCCCAGCCGACGGTGGAGCGCCTTGGCTTCTCCATTGATCGCGTCAAGAATCGATCGGCGCTCGGCGTATCGCGCCAGGGTCGCCTCGCGATCAGCTGCCGACTCGGGCACAAAGAGCCGCTCGAAGAGTCGTTGCGGACTGTTCTCGGCAGGCAGCGGTGTGCCGTTGACGTCAAATGACAGCGTGTGGCTGTGGCCAGCCGCGCCCGTGCCCGACTGATCCGACAGCTGCAGCGAAGGATACCGGGTATGCGGGCCGTGGACGCGCGCCGCCAGCTGATCGATCGACACCGTGTTGGAATAGTCCGACCCGGGCTTCGCCTGGAGGTCGGCCCCGGTGAGCCAGGTGTCGGCGCCGCTGTGGCCGCCCTTCGAGTGCGGGTGTCCGATCCCGGAAACCACGGTGAAGTTGTTTCGATGCTCCTTCAGAACCTCGAGAGTCGGCGAGAGCGTGTAGTGCTCGCCGCTGTCCGCCGGCATCCATTCGAGAATATTCACGCCATTGGGAACGTAGCAGCACAGCAGCCGCGGCTGGACCGACTCCGACCTCGACAGCGGCTGAAATGTGGAAGGGGCGCCATGGCAACGGGGCAGCATGGCGTCCAGAAACGGAAGCGAGATGGCCGCACCTGTGGCTCGCAGGACATGTCGCCGAGAAATTCGGGTCGCACCATTGGCTGCCATGGGAGTCTCCTTGCCGGGGCTGGAAGCCCCTCCTACTTGGTTGCAAACGCCTCGCTTGAAACAATCGCCTTGATCAACGACCGGACGGTCGCACCATCCTGCTTCATCGCAACGACGACAGCATCGACCGTTGGCCGATCGGCCAGTCCGAGCTCCCGACCCAGCGCGTATGTGGTGAGCCGGGAGGCGAGGGCGGCAAGAAACTTGTCTTCCTCGGCGAGCATCGCCTCCTGGAGCCCGGCGACGCCGACGATCTTGGTGCCATCCGGCATCCGCGACGACGCATCGATGAGCGGATCGTTTTTCTCGATGCGACCCTTGTAGCCGAAACCTTCCTGCTCTCGCCATTCACCGGCGGCATTGAAGTTTTCGAGCGCGAAGCCGAGCGGGTCGATCTTGTCGTGGCAGCGGGCGCACTGCGGCAGCTCCCTGTGGATCTCCAGCCGCTGCCGCACGGTCGCCTTGTCGATCCCGGGAACCTTGGGCGCGATCTCGCCTGCGTTTGCCACCGGCAGGCCGGGGTCGGTATTGAGCAGTGTCTTGAGCACCCAGGTGCCCCGCTTCACAGGCGATGTGCGGGTGCCATTGGAGGTGATCGTGAGCACCGAGGCCTGCGTGACGATGCCTCCCCGCTGCATGCCATCGGGAACCGGCACCCGCCGAAACGCGTCACCACGGACGCCGGAAATGCCATAAAAACGGCCCAGCCGTTCGTTGATCGTCACAAAGTCGCTCTTGATCATCTGCCGCGCGTCGAGGTCGTGGTGCAGGAATTCGGCGAAGTATTGCTCCGATTCCTCCACGATCGACGTTTCGAGGTGGCGGTCGTAGCGGGGATAGAGATCGGGGGCGGGCGGATTGGCACCAACCTCGCGCAGGCCGAGCCATTGCCCGGCGAAGTTTGTGACAAACTGCTCCGCCTTGGGATCGGCGAGCATGCGATCGACCTGCTCCAGTCGGGTCCGCGGATCCGTGAGCTTTCCGGCATCGGCCAGCCCGCGGAGTTCGGCATCCGGCTGCGACGACCAAAGGAAATACGACATCCGCACCGCGAGTTCATGGCTGGTGAGGGGCTGGGCGACATCACCCGGGTACGCCTCCGCGATGTAGAGGAAATTCGGGCTCGTCAGCACCGCCATCAGCGGCAGCTTGATGGCCGCCACGAAGGACTTGCCCCCCTGGCGAGCCTTCGTGAAGAGGCTGAGCTTCTCTTCGACCTCGTGAGCCTCGACAGGACGCCGGTAGGCCTCGGTCATGAATCGCTCCAAAACCGCCCGGGCGTAGGCGGGCTCGTCGGTGGTGGCGAGCGGCGAAGCGAAGAGAATCCGCGAGTGGCTCGTCGGGGGCCACGCGTCGTAGACGGGGCCCTCCACTTCCAGCCAATCGACCATGGCCTCCGGCCGGGCGAAGTCGTCCCGTTTCTGCATCCAGAAGTTTTCCAGCACGGACGGGATGGAATAGGCGTATTCCAGACTCACGCCGGCCTGCTCGGCCGTGAAGCGGGCGGAAAACTCCATGATGCGGGGATCGTCGGGCGAGCCCTCGGCATCGAATTCGGCGACCGTCCGCGGCTGTGATCCAAGTTGCAACACGAGTTTCAGCCGTGGAGGGCCATAGTCATACATGGGGTCTTCGCGGAAGTGCTGCAGATCTTCATCGAAGTGTTCCTGGTGCTTCTTGGCCCGTTCCGGATTTTTTTGATCATGCTCCGCCTGGCGCTCCTTCAACCTTGCTGAAGCGGCCCGAACCACGTCGTCCCGCGACGGAACCCGCCCGGCAACCCGCACCCGGATCATGTAGATGCCCGGGGCGGGGACGCGAAAATCACGGGCATTGAAGTGATCCCAGTGTTCGCGGCGGATGACCACCCAATCTCCTTCGTATTCATTCGCCCCACCCTTCACGATCGGATTGTTCTTCGCATCAAGCCGCACGCGATTCCTGTCGTTGGAGCCCGGTTCAGGATCAAATCGCCACCGGATCGACGGCGGCCGCTCTCCCTCGACGAGCGCCCGGTGGAGAATCGTTTCAGCCGCGGCAAGGTACTGCTCGATCTGCATCGGGGACATCGTGAGGGCCCCGCCATTGTTGTCGAACCCGCCGGCAGGCGGATCCTGGGGAAAGACGGACGTGTCGAAGTGGACTCCCACCAGATCGCGGATCGTGTTGCGGTATTCCGCCCTGTTGAGCCGGCGGATGACGACCGACTGCTCCCGCTTGGCGATCTCGGCGGCAACCGCCTGCCGCGTGATCCAGTCCACCACCTTCGCCACGTCGGATGTCGCCGGCTGCTCCTCGTCTTTCGGGGGCATCTCGTGCGCGTTGAGCACGTTCACGATCTCCCGCCACTTCCCGCGAAACACGGGGTCGGTGAAGTCGGTGCCCAGATGCTTGCGGGCGATCGAAAACTCTCCCTCCGGCTTCTCACCCACATGGCACTCCGCACAGTGAGCACGGAAAAAAGGCACGACGGTCGTCTTGTAGCCTTCGTTGTCCGGAACGAACGCGTCTTCGCCGCGGCTGGCGCCGGAGCCGGCGAGCACTGCAACGATCAGGCCGGCACACAAGCCGCCGTGCGTTCTGGCCAGCCCATGTCTCATGAGCCGCCTCCTGTGGTCACGGACACGGCATCGACACGCAATTCGGACACTTCGAGATCGGCCTTACTCTGAAATGTTTCAACCAACAGCATCGCCACGACCATGTCGGACGTGAGTGTGGGGTGGAGATCCACGATCGACAGAAAATCCCGAGCCGGAATCGTGACGGTGCGCCAGCCGTCGCTGTCCACGCCCGGATCGTCCGGATCGAGTGGCAGCTTGGCCTCGAAGTTGCCGGCGAATGTTCCCTCGGGCCGACGCATATTGAGCATCACCCGCAGGGTTTCCCGCATCGACATCCGGCAGCGGATCGTGACGACGCCGTCGGGGCCGAACGCAACGAATCCGGCATCCGGAGCCCGCAGCGAAACGCCATGATGGATGATCGGCCGGCCATCCGGCCAGCGACCGGCGATCCGCGGCACGGCCCGCAGCCGGGCTGGAAGACTTCCCTCTGCCGGCAGCCAGCGGCCCTCCCGATTGAGACTTGAATCTTCTTCGCAGGTGGAGGTGAACATGGCTGGCATTGCCGACGGGAGGCCGGCTGCCAACGGCAGAGTCGCGTCGAGCGATGCCATGGCCACCTGCCGCTCAGGAACTTCCACCACCTGGCCGTCAGCAAGGCGACGGATTCGGACACTCCCCTCTTCCACGCCGAGATGCGTCTTTTTCTCATTCGCCGAAACGGAAAACACGGTTCCCACAACCTCCATTTCGGCGGAAGGCGTACGGACGATCATCGGCCTTCCCTTCGGCTGCGGCTGGGCGTCGATCGACAGCGATCCATGCCGCAACAGGAGGCTCTTTTGGCCGCGGTCGGAAAACTCCAGCATCGACGCACCGACGAGGGTTACCAGCGTTCCATCTTGGAACCGCATTCCGATGACCGACGAATCGCCCTCGAGGCTCACGAGCCCATCCTGCAGTCGGTCACCGACCGCCAGATGGCCGCGCACGTCGCCGCGACCACTCCAGGATGCCGACCCGTCGACGGCAATGATCTCCACCGTGGAGCCAGGGTGATCGACCCCACGAGCTCCGGTCCAGCTGACGGCCAGGATCACTGCGCACAGAACAAGCAGGGACGATCCCAGAACAAAACGGTGCCCCGACGCCAGGCGGGCGGCTCCGTCGGTACGGCGACAGGCAACCGAGCCTTCCACCGCCTCGGCGGAGAGCCCGGGCAGAGCGGCCGCGGCGTAGTCCCATTGAAGAGCGGCATGAAGCTCCATCCACTGCCGGTACCGCTCTCGGGCCAGCGGGTCCGCCGCGATCAATTCGGCCAAGGTGCGTTCATCGGCCGCCGAGAGCGTCTCATCGACCAGGCCATTGAGGAGCTGGTGGAGACGATCGATGGAGTCTTTCTTGGTGTGTTCGATCATGACACACCCTCCGCCGCAAGCGACCGCTGGATGCACTCGAGCAATGTCTGGCGGATGCGGCGAAGCATCTCCGAGACCGCCTTGGGCTGCGAACCGCTTTCGGCCGCCATCGCGATGACCGAGGCGCCGGGTTCGTAGCGTTTGGCCACCAGGCGGCGATGCTTCTCAGGAAGCTTCTGCAGGCAGGCCGCCAACGCCTGCCGCCGGAAATCAGCCTGATCGCGATCGGCGATCGAATCGTCGGCGATCCGCTCGAGAAGGTCGGTGTCGAACACAGGTCGGCGCCGGCACTTCTTCAGGTGGGCCATCGCCTGCAGCTGGGCGATCCGGAGCGCCCACGACATGAAGTCCCGGGAGGGGTCGTACTCAGCCGCCTTTCTCCATAAGACGAGGTTGGTCTCCTGCAGCACGTCATCGGCGTCGCCCCCCCCACCGATGAGGGTCACGATGAACCCGTAGAGAGGACGCTGGGCGCGGGTCACCTTGGCGAGAAAGTCCGCGGATGGAGAAATCGCACTCGGGTGTTCCATATCAGGAGTTATCCCTCGGGTGGGCTTTCCCACGCCAGAAATCGCGTGTGAAATGGCTCGCGTGGGTTTTGGGCTGCGAGGGCTAATTCCTCCGGTGGGAGAGGAATGCCCCCGCCGATTGTACGAGTTCAATCCTGTCCTGGATCACTCGCTGACGCGTTGTCGATTTCCGTGGAGGATCACATGCGACCATCATGCCACCGGCCGCGATCGTGCCTGCAGCGGACACCTCTCCGCACGACGACCGCATTTACCTTGGTCGAATTGCTGGTCGTGGTCGCCATTATCGGTGTTCTCATCGGACTCCTGCTGCCGGCCGTGCAGGCCGCCAGAGAGTCGGCGCGACGAGCCACATGCACCAACAAACTCAAGCAGATCGGGCTGGCACTTCTTTCGTATCATGATGTCAATAAAGCTTTCCCGTATGCATCCTATCGTGTCTATATCGCGCCTCCGGCAACGAGCGAGTACCGCGGCACCATGAAATACTCGCTGTTGCCATTCCTGGAAGAGGCTGATCTGTTTGCGGGAATGACTGCATCGCCTCATTGGCCCAACAATGTTGAGAGCATCGTCGTCAATGGCCGATCCATCCGTACCTTTCAGATCAAGGCCTACAACTGCCCGAGCGATCCCTACGGACCTTCGAGTAAGACGTTCCCGGATCGATTCGTCGCCAACTACGTTGCGTCGGGAGGCGGCGTGTGGTCAGCAGGCACAGAAAATGGGGCGAGCGGCTGGGCCTGCAAGTGCACCAGTTCATGGTCCAGCACCTACTTTCAGGGCTCACCAGCGTTTTCGAGCGCTGGCTTATTCAATGATCCGCCCTCCCGCCGCCTCCGCAGCGGGCCGCTCACGGTGAGGCCAGATAATCGATCCGGTCACTCCCTGCCCCCATCTCAGATCAAAAATATCACCGATGGACTCTCAAAGACGATTTTTGTCGGCGAAATTCTGGTCGGCCAACGCGCTCAATCCGAGAACGGTTGGCACGGGATCAACCCAGGAAATGGTGACAACGGCGATGGGTTTATCAGCACAACGATCCCGCTCAATTACCCAACCACCATGACACTGGCTGACGTTACGGCCGCTGGCAACGATGGAAGCGTCGGATGCGCAGCGAATTGTAATGGTACAACGGCCAATGGCTTCAAGTCTGCCCATCCTGGCGGCGTCTCTTTCGGTTTTGGAGACGGGTCCGTTCGGTTTGTAGCCGACACGGTGGATCATTGGACACTCCAGCGACTCGGCGCCGCCCGAGACGGCGCTCCGGTCGGCGATTACTGATTGCCTGCCAACCCATCCAAGAAAGGTTTCTCCACGGTGCTGCGCATCATCCGGGCTTCATTACCGTTGGGTCCCTGTTGCGTGATCGCTTTCCTTGGGGTCTTGGAGGGGTGCGGACCGGCGAGGCCAGTGCTCCTGCCCGCGTCGGGAATTGTCTCGCTGGATGGCAAGCCCCTGCCCGACGCGGCCGTCATGTTCCACCCGACGTCCGGCGGACGTCCGGCAACAGGTGTCACCGATGTCTCGGGGAAGTTCGTTCTTGGAACCTTCAAACCACGGGACGGAGCATTGCCGGGAAGCCATACCGTGACGATCGCGTGTCGCGAGGAGACATCGCCCGGTGACGTCCGGTGGATCGCGCCGGAAATTTACAGCTTGGCGGATCAATCGGGACTTTCTGCGGATGTCGCCAAGGGGTCGCTCACGTTCAATTTCGATCTTTCTTCATCCGCCCAACACACCAAGTAAGATTCAACTTGTGTCTTTGGATTTTGCGTCTTGCTGTCAATTTTGCAACGTTCCATCGACTGGGATTACGTCGTGGCGGGAAGTGACAGAGGGGCCATGCCCCCATACCGAGCCTGTTTGCGGCGGCATCCCCGTCGAGTACGCCCTGCGACTTGAGCGAGCCGACGCTGGCGACGACTTGACCGCCACCGCCAAGTCGTTCTTGGTCTCGAACGAAAAGCCGTCACGGACCGAGTCGTGCTAGGATTGAGGCATGGACACGATGCTTGAAATCGCCAAACGGGTGGACGACTTCATGATGGAACGGTCACCGGTCCACGACACGATGCGCAGGCTTGCCCGGACATTTGGAGACCTTGGAATTCCGTTCGCGATTGCCGGAGCCATGGCCGCAAACGCGCATGGCCACCGCAGAACGACGGCTGACGTGGATGTCCTGGTGCGACGCGAGGACCTTGTTCGCTTCAAGGACCGATGGATTGGTCACGGATGGCTGAATCTGTTCGAAGGATCAAAGGGTTTTCGGGACACACTGAACGGAGTGAAGGTCGATGTGCTGATTGTGGGTGATTACCCGGGCGATGGCAGACCGAAGCCGGTGTCGTTTCCGGCACCGGAATCAGTACGGGAAGTGCATGACGAAAGCGTGCCCTACGTCAATCTTGGATCATTGCTTGAACTGAAGATCGCCAGTGGAATGACGGCTGCCCATCGACTTCAGGACCTGGCAGATGCAATCCAGTTGATCCGCGTCAACGCGCTGCCCCGGAATTATTCAGCACAGCTCAATCCGTTCGTCCGAGACACGTTCGATGAACTCTGGCAAGCTGCGCAAGTCTCAGAAGACTACTGACCGGGCGATGCTCGAGCCGGCTCTCGAGCAACTCTGACCCGCCCCTGTGCGGCGGCAGCTTTTCGGCCATCGTGCTGACCGATTCCATGCACCCTGGCCGCGACCATCGTTTTGGGCAGTGCGCCGGCCACGATATAATTTCTATGATTTTCCTTCGGACCTGAGGGCTTCACGATGAGCCGATTTGCCACGCTGGTGCGACGCGGATGCTGCGGCATCGCCTGCACGGTTGCACTTTCTTCCCTCGCCCTCGCCGACGAGGCCCCCCGCTGGCAGCAGGCCGCTGAACCGATGCCGACGGTCGTGGCGGGAACTCCCGCCGACCAGATTCCGGCCGGTCAGCAGCCCTTCTTCGTGCCGCCCGGCTTTGCCGTGGAGCGGCTGTTTGTCGTGCCTCGCGAGGAACTCGGCTCCTGGGTGTGCCTCACCTCCGACCCCGAGGGCCGGATCCTCGCCAGCGACCAGGGCGGCCAGGGACTCGTGCGGATCTCCCCCGCGCCGCTCGACGGCTCCGGCGACACGATCGTGGAAAAAATCCCCGTGCCGCTCACCGGAGCGCAAGGGATGCTCTGGGCCTTCGACGCCCTCTATGTCGTCTGCAACGGCGGCCCCGGCAGCGGCCTCTATCGCGTCACCGATGCCGATGGCGATGACACCCTCGACACGGTCAAGAAGCTCCGCGAATTCAAGGGGGGCGGCGAGCATGGCCCACACAACATCCTCCTTTCGCCCGACGGCCAGCGGCTGTTTATTGTCTGCGGCAACCACACAACGGTGCCCTTCGATCTCAAGGACGTTACCCCGCCACAAACGATGGGAGGCCTTCGGACCTCGCAACGCCGCGTGAGCCTGCCCGCTGATGCGACCAGCCGGCTCCCGGCCAACTGGGATGAAGACCTGGTGATCACGCGGATGTGGGACGGCAACGGCCACGCGGCCGGAAAGCTCGCCCCCGGCGGCTATGTGGTAAGCACCGATCCGACCGGCAAGGAGTGGGGGGTCTGGAGCGCCGGCTATCGCAACGCCTACGACTTCGCCTTCAATGCCGACGGCGAACTGTTTGTCTACGACGCCGACATGGAATGGGACTTCGGCACGCCCTGGTATCGCCCCACCCGCGTCAACCATGCCACCAGCGGCAGCGAACTCGGCTGGCGAAGCGGCACCGGCAAGTGGCCGGCCTCCTATCCCGACAGCCTGCCGGCCCTCGTCGATATCGGGCCGGGCTCGCCCGTCGGCGTCGCCTTCGGCTACGGCACGAAATTTCCAGCCAAGTATCAACAAGCGTTGTATGTCTGCGACTGGACGTTCGGCACGATGTACGCGATCCACCTCGAGCCTGACGGTTCGACGTATTCCGGCACGAAAGAGGAGTTTGTCGCCCGCACGCCGCTGCCGCTGACCGACATGACGATCGGGAGGGATGGGGCCATCTACTTCGCCGTCGGCGGCCGTGGCGGCCAGAGCGAGCTCTACCGCGTCACGTACACCGGCTCCGAGCCGACCGCTCGCGTCGATGCCCGAGATACCCGGCAGGCCGACGCCCGCGCGGCCCGCCGCGCCCTTGAGGCCTTCCATACAAAAGCCTCTGATCCGGCGGCGGCGGTCGCGGCGGCGCTGCCTCAGCTGGCCGGCCCGGACCGCTTCATCCGCTACGCCGCCCGGATCGCTCTCGAGCACCAGCCGGTGGAACTCTGGCAAGACAAGGCGCTGGCGGCACAGGTGCCGTGGGGTGTGATCGAGGGGGCGATCGCCGTCGCCCGGCAGGCCGAGCCCACCGCGCAGCCCGCGGTGCTCGCGGCGCTCGATCGCGTCGACCCCGCGTCGCTCGACGAGGCCGGGAAGATCGCCCTCGTGAGAGCCTACGAGCTGGCGATGATCCGCCTGGGCGACCCGCCGGCCGAGGCCAAGGCCCGCATCGCGGCCCGCTTCGCGCCGCTCTTTCCTTCAGGATCGTTTGACCTCGACCGGGAGCTGTCGAGCCTGCTCGTCGCCGTGCGGGCACCGGGGATCGTGACCAAACTCGTCGGCCTGCTCGCCGCCCCGACCGAATCGGCCACCACGACCAACCTCGCCCCCAACGAAGACGATCTGCGGCGGCTGACGGAACGCAACGCCGGCTATGGCGGCGCCGTGCGGGCCTCGCTCGAGAAGCGGGGCGACCTCCTCCAGATCCACTATGCCTACGTGCTCCGCACCGTCGGCGAGAAGGCGGCCTGGACCGACGCGGATCGGAAGGGCTACTACGAGTGGTTTGCCCGGGCCCGCGAGTGGGCCGGCGGCAACAGCTACCGCAAGTTTCTCCTCAACATCGAAAATGAAAGCCTGGCCGGGCTCACCGACACCGAGAAGATGGCACTGGAGACGCTGGGCATTCGCAAGGCCTACGTGCCGCCGCCGCTGCCGAAGCCAAAGGGGCCGGGCCGGCCGTGGACGGTCGATGAAGTCATGGCGATCGCCAAGGACGGCCTCGGCAAGGGGCAGCGTAACTTCAAGCAGGGCCAGCAGGCCTTCGCGGCGGCCCGCTGCATCGTCTGCCATCGGTTCGGGGAAGACGGCGGCGCCACCGGGCCCGACCTCACGCAGGCCGGCGGCCGGTTTCAGGTGAAGGATCTCGTCGAGGCGATCGTCGAGCCGAGCAAGGCGATCAGCGACCAATACAAGGCCAGCATCGTGCAGACCGCCGACGGCCGGGTGGTGAGCGGCCGGATCGTCACCGAAGATGACACGCGGATCGTGATCGTCACCGATCCGGAGGATGCGACGAAATCGGTCGAACTCAAGCGGGATGAGATCGAAGAGATCTTCGCCTCGACCGAATCCCTGATGCCCAAGGGGCTGCTCGACCAGCTCAACGAGGAGGAGGTGCTCGACCTGCTGGCCTATGCCCTTTCGAAGGGGAATCAACGCGATGGCCGGTTCAAGAAATAAGGCTGCCGCCTGGCTCGCGTTATCGATCACCCTGTGGGCGACGCCGGCGCTGGCCATCGACTTCGCCCATGATGTGGTGCCGCTCCTGAAGAAGCATTGCGGAGAGTGCCATACCGGCGATGCCCGGCAGGGCGGCTTCTCGATGAACACGCGGGACGACGTGCTTGCCGGGGGCGACTCCGGCACCCCGGGGTTCGTCGCCGGCGACGCCGCAGCGAGCGAAATCATCGCCCGGATCACGAGCGACGACCCCGACTATCGGATGCCGAGCGACGGCGACCCGCTGCCCCCCGAGGCGGTCGCCGTGTTCACGCGCTGGGTCAATGAGAAGGCACCTTGGGAGCCGGGCTTCGCCTTCGAGCGGACGACCTGGGAGCCGCCGCTCAAGCTTCGCGGCGTGACGCTGCCTCCCGCGGAGGATGGCCGCACCAACCCGGTCGATCGGATCATCGACGCCTCGTGGAAGGCGGAGGGAATCGCCCGGCCGCCGCTCAGCGACGACCGCACCTTCATCCGCCGCGTGAGCCTCGACCTCGTCGGCCTGCTGCCCGACCCTGGCCGCGTGGCGGCGTTTGTCGCCGACTCCCGCCCCGACAAGCGGGCGTTGCTCGTCCGTGAGCTGCTCGGCGAATCGGAAAAACTGGCCTATGCCGAGCACTGGCTTTCGTTTTGGAACGATCTCCTCCGCAACGACTACACCGGCACCGGCTTCATCACCGGCGGCCGGCGGCAGAACACCA
>CAYZFV010000107.1:0-5917 GCA_964477765.1 uncultured Candidatus Kuenenia sp. | reverse complement strand
GCCGCTCCAGTTGGCCACCGTCAGGACCGGACCTCGATGCGCCTGGAGTCCGGCGAGGACGTGGTGGCTGTACTGCCAGACGGCCTCGGCCACGATGACCGGGGCGTCCTTGGGGATGCCAGCGAAGGCGTCCATGCCGGCCCGCTGCGAGTCGAGGAAGCCGTGGCCGGCGTCGGGGTCGTCGGCGTGGGCCCGCGGCCCACGGGGCCCGCGCCCGGTGCTTTGTGTCGGCAGGGTTTGCGTTCGGTGCTCCCTGCTGGCACCACACCAATCGTGCTACCCGCGGTTGCGGCGGGCCAGACCGGCGCCGATGCGACCGAGGGTGATGCTGTGGTCGTCGAGGGCGATGTGGGCGCGGATGATGCTCATGCCCGTGGAGTCGGCCAACGCCGAACGGATCGCCTCGTCGAATTCGCCCTCGGTGTGCACCTCGTAGCCGGTGCCGCCGCCGAGCACCTGTGGCAGCAACTGATACTGCCAGGGGTTGATGTCGTTGAAGCCGCCTTCGTGGATCACCCGTTCCGTGCCGTAGCCCTTGTTGTCGAGCACGATCACCGTCACGGCCAGCCCCCGCCGCACGATCGTCGAGAGTTCCATGCCGGTCATCTGGAAGGCGCCGTCGCCCACCAGCGCGATCACCTTCAGATCAGGGCGGGCCATCTTCGCGCCGAGGGCCGCCGGCACGGCGAAGCCCATCGACGTGTAGTAGGCAGGCGAAAGAAATTCCGTCTTGCCACGGATCACCAGTTCGCTCGAGGCGAAGAGGGCGTCGCCAACGTCGGCGATCACGAGCGTCTTGTCGTCGAGTGACTCATCAAGCCGGCGGACAAGCCGCGTGGTCGTGATCGGCCGGTCGCGGTCGAGCGTGTAGGACCCCTGCGCCTCGACAGGCGACGGGGGCAGCTTCCGCTCGGCGGCGCGAGGCTTCGCCAGCGCGAGATCCCGGATGAAATCCTGCAGCCGCACGTTGTGGAAATGGTGGTGGCTGATGCGGAGTTCGTCGCTCGTGGCGTAGATGCTCTTCGTGGGATCGAGCTTGGCCGTGAAGATGCCGAGATCGATGTCGGTGAGCAGCATGCCGAGGAGGATGATGCAGTCGCTCTCCTCGACGAAGCGGGTCACTTCCTCGCGGCCGAGTGCCCCCTCGTAGAGCCCGATATAGAGCGGATGCACCTCGCTGATCACGCTCTTGGCAAGCATCGAAGAGGCGATCGGAATTCCCGCCGCCTCGGCGAGCGCCACGACCTCGTCTTGGAGGCCGTAGCGATGGAGCTCCACGCCCGCGAGGATCACCGGCTTCTTGGCCGCTTCGATCTTGGCGACGGCTTCCTTCACCGCCTCGATGAGGGCATGCGGGTCGCTCTTGTCGGGCGGCCGCACGAAGGCGCGGATCTGCTGCGGCACCACCGTCACCATGTCGCGGGGCAGTTCGAGGTAGACCGGTCGCTTGAGCCGGTGGGCCGTGTCGAGCAGAAAGTCGATGTCGCGGAAGGCCGTTGCCGGGTCGGTGATCTCGAGGCTGGCGGCGCAGAGCTTGTCGAACACCTGGAGCTGCGTCTGCCATTCCCGCACGCGATGGTGGAGCAGCGGGTCGCTCGCCCGCTCGCCGAGGCCCGGCGCGCCGGAGATCAGCACCACGGGGCTCTTCTCGGCGTAGGCTCCGGCGATCGAGTTGGCGAGGCTCAGGCCGCCCACGCTGTAGGTCACACACACCGCTCCCATGCCGTGCACGCGGGCGTAGCCGTCGGCCGCGAAGCCGGCGCAGTCTTCGCGGGTGCAGTTGACGAGATCGAGCGGGCTCTTCTCCAGCATCGAGTAGAAGGAGAGCACGTAGTCGCCCGGCAGGCCGAAGACGTGGCGAATCCCATAGTCGGCCAGCCGGCGGATCAGATAATGGCCGATCGAGAGGCTGGTGACGCTCTCCTCGCGTGGCATCTCGAGCTGCCCATTGGGAGCTTCGGCGAGACCGTTGTCGAGGCTCGAACCGAGGACGATTGACATCGTGATTCCTCCCGGGGTGGCATCGACACGACGTTCGACACGAGCCGCCTACCGTGCGGAATTATTCACACGGCGGCGGCGAACGGCCAACAGCGTGCTCCAAAAGCCCAGAAACGCAGCCACGCAGGTGAGGACAACCAGCGGCCGGCGGGCGTCGTGGTTGAGTGTCCACGCGCCGATGGCATGGGCGATTCCCCAGACGACGATCCCGATCATGATCCAGCGGATGATCTTTTCGGCACCGGGAGGCGGGGTGGATGGCATGCCGAAAGGATACGCGGCCAACGGACACAAAAAAGGCCCCCGGAACGGTCCAGTTCCCAGGGGGGCGGAGAAACTGAACCGTTTCCGGGAGCGATTGGACGGAAACGAGTTGGTCGGTTGTCACCTGCAGCCCTGCTCGAAGCGGCGGCCGCATCCGTGCCGCCGCGTCGCTTCGAGTGGGGTTTCAAGTCAAACCCCTCAGCCTTCAGGCGGGGCGGACAGTAGGGATCGGTTTTTCGCGGGTCAAGGCCGCTTGTGGCCGACGAAAACATCGGAAATTGCTTGCCCATTTCCCCGCGTCGCCTGGGCTGCCAGTGGGTTGGGCGGGTGGCGAAGCATGGGGAAACGCTATGCTGACAGCCGGAAAAAGTTCGTTTTTGAAGAAGGAGCCATTCGCATGCAAGCGGCATCATCGACCGTTCATTCTCTCCAGCCCACGGCCGCGCCGATTGCGGGCGCCGGCATGCCACCGACCGCGGAAGCTTGGGAGGCCGCCTTCAACGCCGCGCTTCCATATGGCGAGTTTCTCGACCGCTTTGCCACGGCCGAGCAGCGGGCCCGCTGGGATGCCTTTCATGCCCGCGTGTCGCTCACGGCCGAACAGCAGACGCTGCTCCAGGGGTTTGTGCGGCGGATGCCGGTGCTGGTGCTGTCGGGCGCCTGGTGCGGTGACTGTGTCAACCAGTGTCCGATCTTCGCCCACTTTGCCGCTGTATCACCCGCGATCGACGTGCGGTTTCTCGACCGCGACGCCCATCCCGACATGGCGGCGCATCTGAAGGTGTGCGGCGGACAACGGGTGCCGACGGCGGCGTTTTTGAGTGAAGACTGGCATCCGGTGCTCGTCTACGGAGACAAGACGCTCGCCGCCTATCGCTCGTCGGCCTCGTCGCAGCTGGGCTCGAGCTGTGCGACCGGCGTCGTGCCGCCGGCAGATGACTTGATCGCCGCCGTCACGTCCGACTGGCTCGACCAGTTTGAGCGGGTGCAACTGATCCTCCGGCTCTCGGGCCGGCTGCGGGAGATGCACGGCGACTAGCTTCCCGCGAACCCCGTCCTCGTGGCCTCGGGTTTCTTCGCGAACAACCGTTCGCTCTCGTAAGCCCGCCCTCCAGGCGGGCAGTGCCCTCCTCCAGGAAGCACCGGGCGCGAGCCCGGTGGCTGCTGCAACGCCGACTGGTGCGCTATCCCGCGGGCTTGCGCCCTGCGGCTTTCTGGAGAACGCTTGCGACGGTGCTCGTTCAGCCCCCCAGGAAGCACCGGGCGCGAGCCCGGTGGCTGCGGGCCTCGCTCCGCCACTGGATCATCGACAAGTACGCCCGGAGGGACTCGAACCCCCAACCCTCGGTTCCGAAGACCGATGCTCTATCCAATTGAGCTACGGACGCGTCTGGATAGATGGTAGCGGTTTTAGGATCGGCGTGCGCGGGGGCGATCCGCCGGCCGGGCAGGCGGGGCGGGGAAATTCGGATATCTTTAAAAAGGCAAGGATTTTTCCCACCGGCTTCGCTCCCTCATGGCCCAACTCACCCTCCGCGTGCTCCACGGCTCCGACCGCGGCAAGGTCTATGACGGCATCGCCACGCCCGTCACCATCGGCCGCGAAGAGGGCAACACCATCCAACTCAACGACGAGCGGATCAGCCGCTACCACCTCAAACTCCAGCACGACAACGACAAGATCGTGCTCACCGACCTTGAGAGCACCAACGGCACGAAGGTCAACGGTGAGGAAATCCAGGTGCGGATCGTCCGCGATGGCGACATCATCGCCCTCGGCCGGTCGGTCCTCCTCGTCGGCTCCCATTCCGATATCGAACGCCGCATCGCCGAGATCGCCGCCCGATTGCCGCCTGCTGATGCTGCACGGGCTCGCGCCATGCGGGATCGCCTGGAGCGGATCAGCGGCGACGATCGTGACCGCGATTCCGAGGTGATCGAAGAACTCGGCGAAGCGCGGATGCCGCTCTTGCCCGCGGGGCCGCCGCCGCTCCCGTCGCCACTCGGCCCGGCGCAGGCCGCCGAACTCGCCGAACTGCTCGACTACGTGCAGGCCGTGCTTCGCGACGCCACCGAGTCGGCCGTGAAGCGGCCCGGCGGCGAATCGATCGAGATCGACTTCGCGCCCTGGCAGGCGATTCTCGACCTCCAGGCCACGCTCGCCGAATTGCTCCGGAAGGTGAGTGAACCGCGCGACGGGATGCGATAAACTGTCGGCCCTTCCCCGCGAGGCCCACGGATGAGCACGCCCCCCTTCGCCCACCTCCACTGCCACAGCCACTACAGTTTGCTCGACGGCGCGAGCACCATCGACCGGCTGGTGGGTCGCACGGTCGAACTCGGCATGACCGCCCTGGCCATCACGGATCACGGCAATCTCCATGGGGCGCTGGAGTTTTACTCGGCGGCCAAACAGGCCGGCATCAATCCGGTCATCGGCTACGAGGCCTACATCGCTCCCGGCAGTCGCTTTCAGAAGGATGCCGGCAACCAGAAAGATTCGAGCTTCCACCTCACGCTGCTGGCCAAGGACCGCGTCGGCTTCGCCAACCTGCTGCAGCTGGCCACGAAGGCCTACCTGGAGGGGTTTTATTTCAAGCCGCGGATCGACCGGGAAATCCTCGCCGCTCACAGCGAGGGGATCATCTGTCTCTCCGGCTGCCTGTCGAGCGAGTTCAGCCGTTCGCTGATCGGCACCTCCCGCGATCAGCAGGAGTCGCTGGCCCAGTCCCGCGACATCGTCGGCTGGTTTCGCAACACGTTCGGCGATCGCTACTTCATCGAGATCCAGGACAACGGCCTCGACCTCCAGCGGCAGATCACCGATGTGGCCCTCGATCTGGCCCGCGAGATGGGCGTGCCGCCGGTGGCCACCTGCGACTGCCACTATGTCAACCGCGAAGACGCCGAGGCCCAAGACATCCTCCTCTGCGTCAACACCGGCCGGTTTCGCAACGACGCCAGCCGCATGAAGATGGACTCCAGCGAGTTTTATCTGAAGAGCCCGGCGGAGATGCATGCCGCCTTCGACGGCCTCGATCGCGACACGATTTCCGCGGCCGTGGCCCGCAGTCAGGGAATCGCCGATTCGGTGGCGATCGATCTGGAGTTGGGCAAGCGGCATTTCCCCGGTTTCGACGTGCCGGGAGGGTGGACCGCCTCGGAGGAGCTGCGGCGGCTCTGTCTGGAGGGCCTCCGGGAGCGGTATCACACCGAGCCCAAGCGGTGGGTCGATGGCGTGATCGGCGGTGACCTGCATGCCGACGTGATGGAGCGGCTCGATCGCGAGTTGGGCGTGATCGACACGCTTGGCTTCGCCAGCTACTTCCTCATCGTCTGGGATTTTGTGCGGCATGCCCGCGAGCAGGGGATTCCGGCGGCGGCGAGAGGCTCGGGCGTGGGCGCCCTCGTGGCCTACTCGCTCTATCTGTCGCACGTCTGCCCGCTGGAATACGACCTGCTCTTCGAGCGGTTTCTCGACGTCAACCGGCTGGAGGCGCCCGATATCGACATCGACTTCTGCAAAGAGCGGCGGGGCGAGGTCATCGACTATGTGAAGCAGAAGTATGGCGAGGCCAACGTGGCCCAGATCGGCACTTTCGGCACGCTCGCCGCCCGGGCGGCGATCCGCGACGTCGGCCGGGCCCTCGGG
>CAYZFV010000106.1:0-5379 GCA_964477765.1 uncultured Candidatus Kuenenia sp. | reverse complement strand
TGCTCGTGCCGGCCAGGTCGAGTGCGAAACGGGGCGTGCGGCTGGGCACGGTGGCGGCGGTGCGTGGCGGCCGCATCGCGGTCGATCTCGCCGCGGGGCTCGCGAAAGGCATCAAGCGGGGGGATGGCGTCGCCTTCGACTGCGGGGCCACGAGCGACGATGCCATCGGTGGTCGGGTGTACGAAGTTTTTCAGGCCGGTCAGTCGCTCACCGAGCCGGTCACCAGCGGCCGTGTCGAACTCGCCTTTGCCCGCGACGGCTTCGATGCTGGCCGCCTCGCCCCCGGCCGAACGGTGTGGAAGACCGACGATCCGCAGCTCACCTCCCGCCTCCGCAAGACCTTCACCAGCGAGAAGCTGCTCCGCCGGCAGCCGGTCGACTTGCATGCGACGATCGCCGTCGGCCAGCCGCTTATCGTCACCGCCACGACCGCCGCAGGCGCAACCTGCACGATCGTCTCTACGGAGCATGCCCAGAAAGCGACGAAGCATCCGCTCGATCTCGACACGCTCCGCGGCCAACTCGGTCGCCTCGGTGGCACCGCCTTCGAACTCCGTGAGGTCACGGCGGACATCACCGGCCGCCCGATGCTCCCCTTCAGCATTCTGGGCGCGGTGCGGAAGGAACTCGTCGCGAGCCTGGAGACCGCGGCGACGGGCCCCCGGGCTTCCGCCCGGGGCTTTCTGGAGGGGGGCTCGCAGGGAGTCGCCGCCGCGGGGTTACCACACAAAGCCGCCGGCGCGAGCCGGCGGGCAGTCACAGACAATCGCCACTCACCGCCCCCGGCGGCGCGTCGCCAACCCTCGCTCCCCACCCTGCACGTCCTCGTTCGCTCGCTCTCCCAGTTGCAAGCCACTCTCGACCTCGGCGAACGCCACCTCTATGCCGACTTCGCCGACATTCGCCAGTACCGCGATGCAGTGGCCCTGGCCCGCGCGGCGGGCGGCACGATCCACCTCGCCACGCCACGGATCCAGAAGCCCGACGAGATCGGCATCTTCCACCTGATGGCGAAGCAGGAGCCCGACGGGATTCTCGTGCGCAACTATGGAGCCCTGCGGTTTTTCCGGGAGCGGGGCTTCGCGGTCGTGGGTGACTTCTCGCTGAATATCACCAATGAGCTGTCGGCCGCGTTTTTCATGGAGGACGGCCTCGCCCGCGTGACCGCCTCCTACGACTGCAACCGGGAGCAACTTATGGCGCTCGTGGCCCAGACGACGCCGGAGTGGCTCGAAGTGGTGATCCACCAGCACATGCCGATGTTTCACATGGAGCATTGCGTGTTTTGCGCCGTGCTCTCGCCCGGCACGAACAAAACGAATTGTGGTCGGCCCTGCGACGAGCATGTGGTGAAACTCCGCGACCGCATCGGCGTGGAGCACCTGCTGACGGCCGACGTCGGCTGCCGCAACACGCTCTTCAATGCCGTCCCGCAAAGCGCCGCCGAGGTGGTGCCGGCCTTGCGGGCCGCGGGCGTGGGCCACCTGCGGATCGAACTCCTCGACGAGTCGGCTGCCGAAATCCGCATCATCATCGCCGCCTACCGCGACCTGCTCACCGGCCGGATCACCGGCCGCGATGTCTGGGCGCAGCTGAAGGCGACCAACCGTGTCGGCATCACCCGCGGCACGCTTGAAGACAAGAAGAATCCGCTCGCGATTGTCTAAATCACGGCCGGTAGTCCATGTGTTGGTGAGCCGTGGGCGGGGGAACCTGACGCGAGGTGGCGTATCCTCGCCTCCGAAGCGGAGGGTTCACCCGCCCACGGCGGCTTGCACCTATTTCGTCGGTCCGAGCTTCGTCAGCGTCTCCACCATTGGCGTGACCACCGGGCCGAGCAGTTCCTTGACCCCCGGGATCGCCATCACCGTGTCGATCACCTTCTGGAGCAGGCCGATATTCTCGCCGATCACCTCGGCGAAGGCCGGCTGCTCATCGGCCGGCAGCTTGCCAGCCTCGGTCTCGAGCGTGGAAAGCATCGGGGCGAGCTTCTCCAACTCCGGCAGGGCCGCCTTGGCCGAGTCGACGTCGGTCACGCCCTTGAGCACCTTCGTAAGGCCCGTGAACAGGCTCCCGGCCGTCTTGCCGGCCTCGAGAAACTTCGGGTCGATCGAGATCATGTCGGTGACCGCCTCGATGACGGTCGTGCCGTCGGTCACGATCTCGTCGCGGACCGTTTCAACCACCGGGCCGGCCTTCCGCTCGGCCTCGACCACCATCCGCTCCACCGGTTCGGCGACGGGGGCCATCTTGTCCTTATTGAGGAACCACCAGGCACCGGCGGCGAGGGCCACGAGGGCCGCCAGCGGCAGCCAGGCGGGCATACCCCCCTTGGCGGTCTCGGCCACCTTGCCGACGTCGGCCAGCGACAGGCCACGGGGCATCGCGGCCTTGATGTTCGACGACTGATCGGCAAGGAGCCGCGAGATGTCGGAACCGGTCGGCCGGCCGTTGAACTGCTTGGCAACCATGCCGAGCACGATCGGGGCGAGGTAGTTGAGCAGCGTCCGCATGATGCCCGGCTGGATGCCGGCAAAGGCGGCGATGGCGTCGACGATCTTGGCGGTGCCGCCGGCTCCCAGGAGCGAGCCGAGCAGGTTGCCGCCCAGGCCGCCGATGCTGCTGGACTGACCGCCGCCGAGGGCGCCGGCGAGGTTGCCGAGCATGCCGAGGTCGAGGCCCCCCATCGCCGAGGCCAGTTGGTCGGCTCCCTTGCTCGTGCCGGCGAGGCCGGAGAGCGCGCTGAGCAGGGCGGGAATGGCCGCCGACGTCGCGGTCTTGGTTTGTGCTTCGCTGGCACCGGCGAGGCCGGCGAGTTTGCCCAGCACGTCACCCGACGTGAGCTGGCCGGCAATCAGATCCACAAGATTCATCAGTCATCTCCAGAAGAATGGGGGGGAGCGGTGGCGATCCATCGGGGGATGCACAGGCCTTCCTTGACGAGTGATCGGCAACGCCTTTCGCGAGGGACACGAAACGCCGAGATCGTATTGTCGAGGTTGACGCGGGGCATTGCAATCGGCACCCGCATTTTCCGAGCGGCGGAACCACCGGCGACGCGTCCCTGGAAGTGGGTATTCACCGCTGCGGCCGCTGCGTGTGATGACCCGTCGTTTGATCACCAGTAGATGTATTGGAGGAAGCGCTCGCGATCGGCCTTGGGGAGCTCGTCGATCTGGGGCACCACCCAGCGGTTGTCTTCCGCATCGATCAGGAGTTTGCCGGCAGCGCCAAAGTCGACGGCCTGGCTCTGGGTCCACCGGGTCGTGAACAGCCCCGGCCCCGTATCGGTCTCCACGTCGAAGTCGAGATAGCCGTGCGACAGCTTCACGTCGAGCACCCGCCGGACCGTGTGAACGAGCGTGCGCCGCAGCACCGCGTCGCGAATGATACCGATGGCATCTTCCGGCCAGTCGGCAAGGTTCCGGACCAGGCCCAACTCACGTTCCTCGCCATCGTCGGTCCAGCCGCGGACCGAAAGATAGGCTTCAGGATGGGTCGCCGGAAACGTGGGCACAACGAACATGCCGGCGGCCAGGCGGTTCGGCTCGGCAGACCGATCCCACAATTCGATGCGGCCGTGGGACCCCAGCCGAAATTCGTGGCGTGATGGATCGAGCCATTCGATCTCGTGAGGGGCATGAGTGTCGGCCCGACCCGGAGCGTTATCCGCGGGCTTCGGCACCGACTCCGCAAGGAGCGAATCGACCGTCGGCCGCTTCGACACCTGCGTCTGGATGCGGACGAGCCGGGCGTAGAGGCCGTCGGCGGCGAGCAGCCCGGCATGCGTGCCCTGCTCAACGAGGCGGCCGCGGTCGAAGGCGAGGATCCTGTCGGCCTGACGAAGCGTCGAAAGGCGATGGGCGATGGCGATCGTGGTGCGGCCCTGGATCAACACGGCAAGGGCCCGCTGAATCTCCCGCTCGGCCTCCGCGTCGATATTGCTCGTGGCCTCGTCGAGCACGAGGATCGCGGGGGCGGCGAGGAGCGTGCGGGCGATCGAGAGCCGCTGCTTTTCACCGCCCGAGAGGCCGGCCCCACGCTCGCCGAGGAGCGTTTCGTAGGCCAAGGATTGCCGGCAGAGAAAATCATGGGCCCCCGCCGCCTTGGCGGCCGCCAGGCCCTCCTCGATCGTGGCGGCCGGCCGGCCGTACGACAGGTTTTTCCAGATTGTGCCGCGAAACAGGAATGATTCCTGGAAGACGATGCCCAGCCGCTCCCGCAGGTCGCCGGTGGCGAGCCGCCGGATATCGATGCCGTCGATCTCGATCGTGCCCTCCTGCACGTCGTGAAATCGGGCCAGCAGGTTGACGAGCGTCGACTTGCCGGAGCCGCTGCGGCCGACGATGCCGATCATCTCGCCCGGCGCCACGCGAAACGACACGTCGCGGAGGACGGGCTGGTTGGGGTCGTAGCCAAACGTCACGTCGCGAAACGCGATCTCCCCTCGCGGCTCGTCCCACGCCGCGGGCTCGAGTGGTTCATGGATGAGTGCGGGCGTGTCGAGCAGTTCGAGCACCCGCTTGCTGCCGGAGAGAAAACTCGTCAGCCAGGTCGTGAAATTGGAGAGGGCGCCGAGCGGGGCGTAGAACATCGCGAGGTAGGCGAGAAATGCGATCAGCTGGCCGAGCGTCATCTCGCGGCCGATCACGTCGCGGCCGCCGACATACCACACGATCAATCCCCCGAGGCTGAAGATGATCTGCATCGCGGCAGAGTAGGTGGTGCCGGTGAGCTCGACCCACTGCCGCCAGTCGCGGAGGTGGTCGCTGGCGGCCTGGAAGCGATCGCGCTCGCGTGGCTCCTGGGCGAAGGCCTTCACCACGCGAATCCCGGAGAGCATGCCGGAGAGCACCGCCATCTGCTTGCTGGCGGCGTCCCACAGCCGGTAGTGCCGCGGGTAGACATGCCGCCAGAAGATCCACGAGCCGAAAATCACCAGCGGCACGGGGATCAGCGTGAAGGCTGCCAGCTTGGGATTGATCCAAAAGAGCATGATTCCCACGGCCACCAGTTGCACGATCTGGAGGAGGAAGCCGCCGGTGAACTGGTGCATCAGGCCATGGAGCACCTCGCTGTCGTGGGCCACCCGGCTGATCATCGAGCTCACCTGGTGGCGATCGTAGTAGGCCACCGAGAGGCTCTGCAGCTTGTCGACCATCTCCTGCCGCAGCGTGGCGGTGAGGTTGCTACCGATCGTGGAAGCGAGTCGCCCCTTGAGCACGCCCACGACCGAGAGGAGCACCCGCGAGAAGGCCAGCGCGAGCACGACCACCAGGAGCGCCGTCTTGAAGTCGGGCTGCGGGGCCCCCGGGGGGGGGGGGGCGGCCCCCGCCGCCACGGGGGGGGCCGCGCAGATTGTGGGGCGGTGTCGGGCCG
>CAYZFV010000105.1:0-5736 GCA_964477765.1 uncultured Candidatus Kuenenia sp. | reverse complement strand
GGGGTGGGCCGGGCGGGCCGCCTTCCGCAAGGCCACGCTCACCGGTGCCGCGCTGCGGCAGGCCGATCTCACCCGGGCCGACCTCTCGCTCGCGGTGTTCAAGGGATCGCAGCTGGCGACGGCCGCGCTCACCGGCACCCGGTTCGAGAAGGCAGATTGTCGGCGGTTTCCCGGCCGCGACCGCTCGTTCGAAGCAACGGAGTTCGTCGGCTGCGATCTCTCCGGTGCCGACTTCGGCGACGCGGTGCTCGAGGGCGTTTCGTTCGAGGGCTGCCGACTCGCCGGGGCCGACTTCCGCGGCAGCCGCCAGAACCGGACCGTGTTTCGCGGCGCCGACCTCACCGGCGCCGATTTCACCGACGCCGAGATCGCCTGGGCCGCGTTCGACGGCGCGACGCTGGACGGCATGATCCTCGCGTGCACGCGGTTTCACCGCGTCGCCTTCGACGATCTGCCGCTGCGGGCGGCACGGGTCGAGGGCACGGCGTTTCTGATGTGCGAACTGCGGCGGGTCGATCTCTCGGGTCTCGACCTTACCGACGTGGACTTCACCGACTCGATGATGGATGCGGCGAACCTCGCCGGGGCGGTGCTTGGCGGCGTGCGGCTCGACCGGGCCGGGCTCGTGGGGGCGAACCTCGCGGGCGTGAGGGCCGGTGGGATCACGGCGCAGGCGGCACGATTCTCCGACGCCGTGCTCACCGACGCCGACCTCGCGGCCGCCGACTGCACGATGGCCGTTTTCGCGGGCGCCGACTGCTCGGCGGCGGTCTTTACAGCCGCCCGACTCGACCGATCCAACTGGGTGCGGGCCAAGTGCCCGCGGGCCATCTTCGATCGGGCCAGCCTTTCCTGGGCCGATCTTTCGCACGCCGATGTGACCTCGGCACGCTTTACGGGCGCGAATCTCGAAGGAGCCAAACTGCACGCGATCGCGGACGGCGGCGCCGTCTGGTCAAGGGCCTCGCTGAAAAAGGTCCGCCGCACCGACCGGGCGCTGCTCAAGGCCGAATCGTGGACCCGCCCGCCGCGGCCGCCGGAACGGGGGGATTCCCCGCGTTGAAATGATTGTCGAATCCACGATCGGGCGGCGGCTGCAAAATCTGGCGGAGCGGATTTGTCAGCCCCCGAGCGACGGCATTTGCTACCCGAGGTTCGAGCGGATAGGTTTCGCGGTTAGCGTGGAGCAGGTGGTGAACGTCACGAGCCCTCTTCATCTTCAGCAGGAATGCTTCTCATGGCCGGCCTCGATCTTCGTGGACTGATCGGCAAGCTCAATCCGTCGTGCCAGCGGGCCCTCGAGGCCGCGGCGGGGCTGTGCCTCTCCAAGACCAATTACAACGTGGAGATCGAGCACTGGATGATGAAGCTGCTCGAGCAGCCGGGGAATGACGTCTGCCTGCTCTTGCGGCACTTCGGCGTCGATCAGGCCAAGGTGATGGCCGGCCTGGCCAAGGCGATCGACGGCTTCAAGACGGGCAACGCCCGGCCACCGCTCCTCTCGCCCGAGGTCTGCGTGCTGATCCGCCAGGCGTGGCTGATCGCCAGCGTTGACAACGGCGAGGCGGACGTCCGCGGAGCGCGGCTGCTGCAGGCGCTGCTCGCCGAGGAATCGATCGCCCCGCGGGCCTTGGCGGTGAGCGACGAACTGCGGAAGATCTCCCCCGATGTGCTGGCCCGCGAGGCGAGCCGCGTGTTTCCGCGCTCGATCGAGTCGGAACTCGCCGACGGCGGCGAGGATGCCAGCGGCTCGCAGGCGGGGGCGGCGACCGCCGATGGCCGTGCGGCCGGGCCGTCGAAGACGCCGGCCCTCGACCAATACACGATCGATCTGACCGCCCGCGCCAAGGCCGGCCGGATCGACCCGGTGCTCGGCCGGGAGGCTGAAGTGCGGCAGATCGTCGATATCCTGACGCGGCGTCGGCAGAACAACCCGATCCTCACCGGCGAGGCCGGCGTCGGCAAGACTGCCGTCGTTGAAGGGTTTGCCAATCGGATCGCCGCCGGCGACGTGCCAGAACCCCTGAAAAACGTCTCTCTGCGAACGCTCGACCTGGGCCTCCTCCAGGCCGGCGCCGGCGTGAAGGGCGAGTTTGAGAATCGGCTCAAGAACGTGATCGACGAGGTCAAGAAGAGCCCCGTGCCGATCATCCTCTTCATCGACGAGGCCCACACGCTGATCGGGGCCGGCGGCCAGGCCGGCCAGGGGGATGCGGCCAACATGCTCAAGCCGGCCCTGGCCAGCGGCGAACTGAGAACGATCGCGGCCACGACCTGGGCCGAATACAAGAAGTATTTCGAGAAAGATGCCGCCCTCGCCCGCCGGTTCCAGGTGGTGAAGATCGAAGAGCCCGACGACGAGACGGCGATCCGCATGATGCGGGGCATGGTGCACACGCTCGAGAAGCATCATGCCGTGTCGATCCTCGACGAGGCCGTGGTGGACAGCGTCAAGCTGTCGCGGCGGTATCTTTCGGGCCGACAGCTGCCCGACAAATCGGTGAGCCTGCTCGACACCGCCTGCGCCCGTGTGGCGATCGGTCATGCGGCCACGCCCTCGGCCATCGAGGATGCCCGCCGTCGGATCGACGCCCTCACCACCGCGATCGGCGTGCTCGAGCGGGAGCAGGAGGTCGGGGCCGACCACGAGACCCAGCTCGGCGAACTCCGTGACGAGAAGGGCCGTGTGGCCGCCGAACTCGCCGCGCTCGAACAGCGGTTCTCGACCGAGTCGGCGCTCGTGAAGGAGATCCGCGACCTGCGGCGGCAGCTTACCGGCTCGATCCAGCTGGTGACGGCGGCCGCCGCGGCGGCGGAGCCGGGGCAGGCGGGCGACACCGCAGCCGCGCCGCAGCCGTCGCTCGCGCCCGTGGAGCGGGCGGCCCTCAAGGAGAAGCTGGCCGATCTGGAGGCGAAGCTCACCGAGGTGCAGGGGGAGGAGCCGTTGCTGAGCCCCTGTGTCGATGGTCAGCAGATCGCCGAGGTGATCGCGGGCTGGACCGGCATCCCGGTGGGCCGAATGGTCTCCGACGAGATCCGTGGCGTGCTCGAGCTCAAGAGCCGGATGGAGGAGCGGATCGTGGGGCAATCGCATGCCCTCGAGACGATCGCGGAGCGGATCAAGACCTCACGGGCCGGCCTCACCGACCCGCGGCGGCCGGTCGGTGTGTTTCTGCTGGCCGGCCCGAGCGGCGTCGGGAAGACCGAGACAGCACTGACGCTGGCCGAGCTGCTCTTCGGCGGCGAGACCCACATGACCGTGATCAACATGAGCGAGTTCAAGGAAGAGCACAAGGTGTCGCTCCTCATGGGCTCACCGCCGGGATACGTCGGCTACGGCGAGGGGGGCGTGCTCACCGAAGCCGTCCGCCGCCGGCCCTACGGCGTGGTGCTGCTCGACGAAATGGAGAAGGCGCATCCGGGCGTGCAAGACATTTTCTATCAGGTCTTCGACAAGGGCATGCTCAAGGACGGCGAGGGCCGCGACATCGACTTCAAGAACACCGTGATCATCATGACGAGTAATGCCGGCACCGACACCGTGATGAAGCTCTGCGGCGATCCGGCCACCCGGCCCGACCCCGCCGGCCTTGCCGAGGCCCTGCGCGGCGATCTGCTGAAGCTTTTCAAGCCCGCCTTTCTGGGCCGGCTGACGGTGCTGCCCTACTATCCGCTCGCCGATGACGTCTTGCGAGGCATCTGCGAGCTGAAGCTCAAAGCGATCAGCCGGCGGGTGAAGGCGGCTTATAAAGCGAATTTTGCCTGGGATCCGGAGGTCGTCCGGGCGGTTGTCGAGCGGTGCCGCGAGGTCGATAGCGGGGCCCGCAACATCGACCATGTGCTTTCCGGGACGATGCTTCCGGATCTCTCGACCCGGCTGCTCGGGAGGATGGCCGAAGGCAGCCCGGTGGAGCGGGTTGAGGTCGGGCTTCACGAGACCGGCGGCTTCGTGTTTCGGATCGATTAGGCCGCATTGTGGGGCTTGAATGTGTTCTCCGGGCGGCCGCTTGATTGATGGATCAGACGCGGTACAGTGCGGCGGATTCTCGGTCCGTGAACCGTAGTCTCACGAGCCGCGTACAAGGGGCATGAAAACGATCTGAGGCGGTCAGGCAGGTCGGAAGCGTGGTGAAAAGACAGGGTCCTCTCAACAACAATTTCAGGAAAGAAGGGTAGCAGCTATGGCAATGGGATATGCGCAGTTCAAGGATATCGACGGCTCGGCGACGGCCAGTGGCTTCGAGAAGTGGACGAACATCGACGGGATCCAGGCCGACGCCTTTCGTGACGTTCAGCAGTCTGGATATGCCCAGGTTTCGTCATCGCGGATGACCGGGAATACCTACCACAAAATCACCGTCGTGCTGGCGCTCGACAAGGCATACCCGAAACTGATGAAGGCCGCCCTCGGCGGTGAGCCGATTGCGGAGGTCAAGCTCGCTCTTGTCCAGACGGTCAAGGGCAAGCAGGAAAAGATCGTGGAGATGGAGCTCAAAAACGTCATTCTCACTGAGTGCAAAGTCGAGGGAGTTGACGGCGAGCCCGTTTCCAAGCTCCGCGTCACGATGATGCCGTCGGAGGCCAAGCACACCTTCACGGAGTTTGATGACGAAAAGGGCTCCAAGAAGGGAGACGTCTCCGCCACCTTCAACGTCAAGGAAAGCAAGACCTCCTGAGCCCGTTGGCCGGCGGCCGTCTGCCGGTCGCAGTGAGGATCACTCATGGCAACCGAAACTCGATCTTCCGATTCGGACCGGCCCCCCTGGGTTCAGGGAGGGCCGGTCCTCTCGTCGGTGGAAGGGTTTGTGAAGATCGGCGATTTCGAGGGGCCGGCCGAGGATTCCAAGCATCAGGGCTGGAGCGTGCTGCTCGGGCTGTGTGTGTCTGTCGCGCGAACGACCGGGTCGTTCATCACGTCGGGCCAGCAGGTGGGGAGCACGCAGGTGGGGCACGTGATCGTGGCCAAGCGGTGTGACGGGGCGACGCCAAAGACATTCAAGCACTGTGCCACGGGCCAGAAGATTCCCAAGGTGCAGATCCACATCTGTTCGGAGATCGCGGGCAAGCCGCAGGTGACGACGGAGATCGAACTCTCCGATGTGCAGGTGGCCCGCAACGAGATCGGCGGCGCGGCGGGGCTGCCGGCGGAGGAGCAGATGGAACTGGTGGGTTTCGCCTTCGGCAAGATCGCCTGGACGTTCAACAAGATGGATTCCCAGGCCGCGAGCCAGGGGAAGGTGTCGGAGTCGTACACCGTCGGAAGCTGAACCAACCGGCGTGGCCGCGTCAGGCCGGCCGGGCGATCGGCAACGCGGCATCGAGGCCGCCATCCGGTCCGACGGCACAGACCACCGGCCGGGACCGGAGCGTTGGGCAGATCGTGCGGAGCACGTCGAGCATGGCCGGGGAGTGCCACTCCTCGAGCCAGCCCCGAAACGTCTCCCGGCCGCGGCGCATCGTCTCGTCATGGGCGGCGATTTGTTGCTCGATGACTTCACGGTACCGATCCATCACGTGCGGCACGCAGGAGTCGGTGCCATCGAGAATCTGCCGCAGGAGGTTGCCGGCGTTGAAGGCGTCGTTGACGCCGCCGAGAACCTCTTGGAGCCGGCTGAGCGCTTTGGCGATCGCCTTGTCGGGGGCGATCGCCAGGCAATCCTCGACGATTTCCAGCGTGTAGCGGAGCCGCTTGCCGGCCAGCCGGGCCTCGTGCAGCTGGGTCCAGTCGCCATCACC
>CAYZFV010000104.1:0-3207 GCA_964477765.1 uncultured Candidatus Kuenenia sp. | reverse complement strand
GTGGGCTCCCCGCCATGACATCCCCAACCGCCGCCCCGGGCCAGCCCGGCCCGCGTCTCAACGCCGCCTTCTACGCCGACTCGCTCGATGCGTTTCGCTACGCGTCCGACGACGAGGTCTACGCGCCGCTCACGAGCCCTTATGGCTACACGCTCGCCCCTGAGCAACTGTCAGCGTAGAAGGCGGCGTTGGAACGGGCACCCGTCCCGGCGGGTAGCCTACCAGACCGGGGGGCTACCTTGGTCCCGGGGCTCCCAAGCCGCTGAAAACCCAATCAAGGGCTTGACACTATAATGGACGCCTGTATACTTTGCGAAGTTGTCGCCCGATTCCTGAACCCCGAGAGGTTCCCCATGAGCAGCGGTGTATCGCCCGAGAACGAGCAGTTTCTCGCTCGTGCCGTTTCCGCCGGCGTCTATCGTGATCTTGACGTAGCTCTGGACGCCGCGGTGAACCTGCTGCGGCGGCGCGAGAAGTTGATCGAAGACGTCAACCACGGCATCGAGCAGATCGATCGGGGCGAAGTCGTGCCCTTCGATCTCAGCGAGATGAAGGCCGCTCTCCGGCGACGCCCTCAGACGCGGTAACTACGAAGCCGCTGATGCCGCTCGTAAAGACGCAGAGCCAGATGGCCAAAGCGAGGTGAGATCGTGATCGCGATGAGGCCCACGACGGGGCAGTGCGTGAGCCCCAGTCCCTCGGCGAAGGGCTCGAAATCGTGATCGGAATCACACCACGGGATTTGCGGCGTCTCAGATCCGCCGGCGGTTGATCGCTCGCAGGCCCACGATCAGCACGATCGCGCCGACCGTGGCCGTCACCAGGCTGCCGATCGCACCATCGGCGGAGAGCCCGAGCAGGCCAAATAAAAACCCGCCCAGAATCGATCCGATCACGCCCATGATCAGATCGGTAACAAAGCCCGAGCCGCCCCCCTTCATGATCTGGATCGCGAGCCATCCGGCCGCCATGCCGATCAAGAGAAACCACACGATATCCATGACGCGAGCCTCCGGAAACGACAACGTCGCCAAACAGTCTACCCTCGCGCCCGCGTGGCAAACCCTGACGTACCGGCGGGCTTGCAAGGGCTACACTCAACCTCCATGAAGACCCTCCGCCTGCTCTTCTTCACGACGCTCTGGAACATCATCTGGGCCGCGCCGCTGCCGAAGCTCTCCCGCCGCGTGGAACTTGTCGCCGGGCTGATCCCGTTTGCGGCGTTCGGCCTGCGGGTGTTCGGAGCCTGCTTCATCGGCGTGCCGGTCGACGATCCCGTGCGGATGGCGGTCGCTCCCCTTGTCGACTGGATCAACGGCGGGTCGGGCTCGGTGCCGTTTCAGTGGATGCTCGACGTCACCGTGGCAATCGGGCTCGTGTGGTTTGCGTCGGTCGCCAACATCTCACGGCGGTGGCGGCTGGCCACGATCTGGGGCATGCCGGCCGTGGCCCTCGCGAGCCTCGCGGTTGGGCGGTTATGAACGGCGAAAGAGCTGCGTTGCCCTGATTCGACCGAATACTCCCGACAGGGATCGAACCTGTAACCTTCAGCTCCGGAGGCTGACGCTCTATCCAATTGAGCTACGGGAGCAGCATCAACCATGATTCTACCACCCGCTGCCACCGGGTGAAGGAGGCGACCTTTACTCCGGTCGCCGCGGTTATGCCGACCGCCGCAGCGGGCTCGCCGGCTCGTCGGCCACGTGGGGCCGGGCCAGCGTGGCATGCGGGCTGTCGATGCGGATCGTCCGCTCGTCGCCACTTTCCGCCGCCGCCGTCGCCAAATCCCGCAGCTGCTGATACCGCTGCCGATAGGCCCCAAACTGCATGAAGCCGACGAGACGGCCGGCCAAGGCCGGCACCATGCCCAGCGGGCCCCGCGATACCGAATGTCGCAGCACCTCGAAGAGATGCAGCGGCAACGCCGACAGCAGGGACTCGCTCCCCAGCGACCGCCAAAACAGCCGCTCCGCATGCAGGCCGGCCATGAAGGGATTCGTTGAACGCCGCTCCGCCCCACACTCCACCCGCGACGCAGGCTCGACCGTCACCGGGCAGCCCATTCGATCGAGCGTGACGGCCATGTCGGTGTCGGCATAGTCGTCGCCGCAGACCAGCGTGAATCCGTGGCCGGCCATCTCGAGCACATCGGCCCGCCAGAAGCCGACCTCGAGGCAGGGCGCCATCGCGTCGTCACCGGCGACCAGCCGCCGCCCGCCGCGGCCACACTTCACCCCCGTGGAGACCGTGCGGCCCGCCCGGTCGACAACCGGCACCACCGCGCCCGCCGCGCCCGCTTCGAGCGTCTGAAGCGGCGCGGCTGTCCAGCCCGGCGTGGCCCTCCAGCCGGCGGTGAGCACATGAATCACGGCCGCCTCGCCCGCGGCGATGCCCAGATTCACACACGACACGAGACTCGCATTCGCCGGCGCCTGCACAAACCGCACCTCGTCGCGAATATTCCACGGGTCGGAATAGTGGCCCGCCAGAACGACCACGATCTCTGATTCGTCGGGACGATTCTCGAGCACGCTCACGAGCGTGTCTTCCAGATCGGCCGGGCCTGTCGTCATCGGAATGACGATCGACAGCCGCGGGATGGCATACATGACGTGTGGCATTGATGCGCTCCCCAAGCGCAGGAAACGTCCGCAGAAGCCTTCCGAAGGCCCCCCAGAAAGGGCGTCGATCCTGTTAGGCGGCCGCCCGGTGCGGCTGCAATTCCGTAAACAGGTTGACGGTGTGCAGCATCTCGCCGTCGGCATCGTAAAACTGGAGCACACCGACGTCGATCAGCCACATCGCAAACATCTCGGTCACCCGATAGCACCGGGCCACGCAGCGACCGCGGTCGATGCGGATGTTTTCCTGGACGTCGGCGACATCGAGCGCGTCGGCGCCGAGATCGACGAAGTACCGCGTGACCAGTTCTCGAACATCCGCGGCGTGCATGTGCATGCGCATGGCAGGCAACCTCCTGTTGCGGTCTCTCGAACGACTTCCTGTCGAACGGGGCGGAAACGTACCGGCGAACCGCCTTCAGCGAAAGGCTGTTTTGCCGGATCCGATCCGACGCCCCATCCATCCGCCACAAGAAGAGATCGACCGGCCTCCTTCCCGGGAATCATGTCGGCGTCGGCAGTCTCCCCAAGCCTCAACCCCGGAGAGGTTTCGCTGCCTTGCCAGGTCGCTACAGCCTGTAGATCC
>CAYZFV010000103.1:0-3876 GCA_964477765.1 uncultured Candidatus Kuenenia sp. | reverse complement strand
GCCACCGGGCTTGCGCCCGATGCTTTTTGGGGAGCAGGCCACCGGGCTTGCGCCCGATGCTTTTTGGGGAGCAGGCCACCGGGCTTGCGCCCGGTGCTTTTTGGGGAGCAGGCCACCGGGCTTGCGCCCGATGCTTCTTGCGAAGATGGTTTATGCCCGAGATTTCTTGGACCCTTTGCTTTTTGCTCATTTCCGGCTGGTACGCGGTTCTGTGCCTGGACTTTGACCCGTCCGAATGATGCGTAATAATAGAGGTGTTGATGTTTCTCCCGCTGATCGACCCGGCTTGGGTCCGCGTTCGCGAGCCATGGGCTCTGTAGGACGGCGACGCGGGTGTTCCGACGAAACTCAGGAGTGAGTGTATGGAACCCTCGCCAACGCGGCTGCGCCGCTACATGGTCCGATTTTTCCTGGGTGGGATGGTGCTTGTATGCGGCGGGCCGCCAGCCGCCGCTGCCGAGTCTCCCCAAGACAACGGCCCCGCCCGGGGGGCGTTACAAGCTCCGGCAGACACCCTGTCTTACAACGAGCACATCCGCCCGATCCTCGTGGAGAATTGCTTCGGCTGTCACGGCGCCGACAGCGCCGGTCGGAAGGCCGATCTTCGGCTCGATGAACGCGACGCCGCCGTCGAAAGCGGATCGATCGTGCCCGGCGACCCCGATTCGAGCGTGATGCTCGATCGCATTTTCTCGGACGCCCCTGAGGAGGTGATGCCACCGCCGGCCATCAAGAAGGTGCTCACCGCCGAGCAGAAGGAGTTGCTCAAGCGGTGGATCGCCGAGGGGGCGGAGTATGAGCCGCATTGGTCGTTTATGCAGCCGGAGCGGCCCGAACTGCCCGCGGTGAAGAACGGGGGGTGGGTGCGAAATCCAATCGATCGCTTCATCCTGGCACGGCTGGAAAGAGAAGGGCTTGCGCCGGCGCCGGAGGCCGACCGTCGGGCGTTGGCCCGCCGCGTGTCGCTCGATCTCACCGGGCTGCCACCCGATCCGGCGCTCGTCGATGCTTTCGTGCATGACCCGCACCCGGATGCCTACGAGCGGCTTGTCGACACGCTGCTGGCGAGTCTCGAGTGGGGTGAGCACCGCGGCCGCCACTGGCTCGACTATGCCCGCTACGCCGACACGCACGGCATTCATTTCGACAACTACCGTGAGATGTGGACCTACCGGCAGTGGGTGATCAACGCCTTCAATCGCAACATCCCCTTTGACCAGTTCACGATTCTGCAGCTCGCCGGCGATCTTGTGCAGGACCACGGGTCGGTCGCCACCCCCGCCCAGATTCTTGACAACCAGATTGCCAGCGGCTTCAACCGCTGCAACATGACGACCAACGAAGGCGGCATCATCGACGAGGAATACCTCGTGCTCTACACCCGCGATCGCACGGAGACGACGTCGGCCGTGTGGCTGGGGCTCACGACGGGCTGTGCCGTCTGCCACAACCACAAGTTTGATCCACTCTCCCAGAAGGAGTTCTACGAACTCGCCGCCTTCTTCAATAACACCACGCAGCGGGCGAAGGACGGCAACATCCACGACACGCCGCCGATCCTGCCGGTGCCGCGGCCCGAGGACCGGCCGCGATTTGCCGACCTGGAGAAGCAGCTGCCACCGGCACGGGCGGCTGTCGAGGCCCGCAAGGCCGCAGCGAAGCCGGAGTTTGCCGACTTTCTCAAGGCCGCCACGCCCGACATCGTCGCGAAGTCGTTGCCGCAAGACACGCCGCTCGTCGATCTCGCCTTCGCTGAAGGCCAGGGGAACGCCGTGCGGGCGCGGCTCGTGGGCAAAGAGACCGACCTGCCGCTCGCAGCCCCAACGACCTGGCAGAGTGGTCCCAACGGAGCCGCGGCGGTGCTGCTCGACGGCAAGGCGGCCGAACTGGCCACCAGCGGCGACTTCGAGCATGACCAGCCCTTCAGCGTGTCGATGTGGGTGCGGGTGCCGGCGATCGACACAAGCTATGCGCTCGTGGCCCGCATGGACGAGGCCAACGCATACCGCGGCTGGGACGTGTGGGTGCAGGGCCGACGAATCGGCATGCATCTCGTGCATGCCTGGCCCGACGATGCCCTCAAAGTCGTCGCCAACGCCCAGCTCAAGCCCGACACCTGGACGCTCGTGACCGTCTCGTATGACGGGTCGGGCAAGGCCGAGGGCGTGAAGATCTATTACGACGGCAAGCTGCAGGCCAGGCCGAAGATCGAAAACAACAAGTTCAAGAAGGGCACGATCCGCACGGAAGTGCCGCTGGTGATCGGCGGCCGTTCCAAGGGGGCGACGGCCCACTCGGTCGGCCTGGCCAATCTCGCGATCTGGGGCCGGGCCCTGTCGGCAAGTGATGCCGAAGGACTTTCCCGGGCCCAACTCATCGCCGACATCGTGAAGATGCCACCGGAGGAGCGGGCGAAGGCGGGTGACAAGATTTACGACTGGTGGCTGGGGACGTTCGATGAAGCGTTTCGGAAAGCCACGAGTCTCGTCAACACGCTCGAGCAGGAGCATGCCGCGATTCGCAAGCGTGGGACGGTGGCCCACGTGATGAACGAAAAGGACGAGATGGCCAAGGCCCACGTGCTCAATCGCGGTGAGTACGACCAGCGGCTCGAGGAGGTGATGGCCGACACGCCCGATATGCTGCCCCCCTTCCCGGAAGACCTGCCGAAGAACCGGCTTGGCCTGGCCAAGTGGCTTCTCCTCCAGGAGCACCCGCTCACCAGCCGGGTGACGGTAAACCGGTTCTGGCAGGAGGTTTTTGGCACGGGGCTCGTGGCCACGGCTGGTGACTTTGGCATCACGGGCGAGCTGCCGAGCCATCCGGACCTTCTCGACTGGCTGGCGATCGAGTTTCGCGAGAGCGGCTGGAACGTGAAGGAACTCTTCCGGCTGATGGTGACGAGCGCCGCCTACCGGCAGAGCGCCGCCTCGACGCCCGAGAAGCTCAAGAAGGATGGCGCCAACCGGCTCCTTTCCCGGGGGCCGCGGTTCCGGATGGATGCCGAGATGGTGCGGGACCATGCCCTCGCCGCCAGTGGGCTCTTGGTGAAGAAGATCGGGGGGCCGAGCGTGAAGCCCTATCAGCCCGACGGCGTGTGGGCGGCCGTGTCGATGGGTGGCAATACGAATCGCTACCAGCCCGACTCTGGTGAGAATCTCTACCGCCGCAGCATGTATTGGTTTTGGAAGCGGTCAGCCCCGCCGGCCTCGATGGAAATCTTCAACGCGCCCTCGCGGGAAAACTGCACGGTGAAACGAGAGCGAACCAACACGCCGCTTCAGGCGCTCGTGACGCTCAATGATCCGCAGTTTGTGGAGGCGGCGCGGGTGCTGGCCGAGCGCAGCCTCGAGATCGGTGGCCGCACCGACGACGACCGCATCGATTTCCTCACCGAGCGGCTGATCGCCCGCCCCTTCTCGGCCGCTGAAAAAACGATCGCCAAGAAGTCGCTGGCCGACCTGGTGGCCTTCTACAAGGACCATCCCGACGAGGCGAAACAGTTGCTCGCGGTCGGTGAATCGAAGCCGGGGGCCTACGACCCCGGCACCCTCGCCGCGTGGACGATGCTTGCCAACCAGCTCATGAACCTCGACGAAGTGCTCTGCAAATAAAGATTGGACCCAACCCATGCTTTCTCCACTCGACGAACTCGGTCTCAACCTCACGCGGCGCCGCTTTTTCGAGCGGGGCGGCCATCTCCTTGGCGGTGCGGCTCTCGCGACGCTTGCCGGCCAGTCCATGGCCTGGGGCAACGCCTCCACGTCACCCGCGGCCGGCATCGACAGGGTGGCCGGTGCGATCGGGCCACACTTTGCCCCGAAGGCCAAGCATGTGATCTACCTGCACATGGTGGGCGGGCCGCCGCAGCAGGAC
>CAYZFV010000102.1:0-5571 GCA_964477765.1 uncultured Candidatus Kuenenia sp. | reverse complement strand
TTGGGCGTCTTGTAGCCCATCATGCCGAGGTTGTAGGCCCCGACGTTGAACTGCCCGATGTCGTCGCCCCAGATCACGAGGATGTTGGGCTGCTGCGGCGACCGGGCGACGGCGGGGGCGGCGACGAGCGCGAGGGCAGCGACCGCGGTAACGAGAGCCGGGAGGCCGAGACGAGAGACAATGGCACGCATCGAGGGCAGATCTCCTGAAAGTTGACGAAAGGCACCATTGGTACGCCGGCCCGACAGAAGAGGGCAATGCAGAATCCGCCAAAACACGCCGGGGCGTTGCGGCAGGTATTCGGTGCTGTTGGGATCGTTTGCTGGCGGTACAACGAGAACCGCCTTCCGCCAGAACCATGAGGTGGGTGCCGCGCGTTGCCAATCCAGTTTCTGCTTTTGCCTTGCGACCACGGTGACGGTGACCGCCCTCGTGCCCGCTTTGGCGCGGTCGGCGGCGGCCGATTCGGATCCGCTGCCGTCCTGGAACGAAGGGGCGGCGAAACGAGCGATCGTCGAGTTTGTCGGGCGGGTGACGGATCCTGCGTCGCCCGACCATGTGCCGGCTGCCGAGCGGGTGGCCGTGTTCGACAACGACGGCACGCTCTGGCCGGAGTATCCGCTCCCCTTTCAAGCCGCCTTCGCCGTCGACCGCATTCGAGAGCGGGCGACAGCCGAGCCGGCGCTGCGCGACGACCCGATGGTCAAGGCGCTGCTGGCGGGCGACCGGCACGAGGGGCTGCTGCATGTCGTCGGTCTCACGCACGCCGACCTCACGGTTGACGCGTTTCAGCAGGGGGTGGCGACCTGGATGGAGACCGCAAAGCACTCCCGCTTTCACAGGCCCTATGACCATCTCACCTACCAGCCGATGCAAGAGCTGCTCGCCTTTCTGCGGGCCAACGGGTTCAAGACCTGGATCGTGTCGGGGGGCGGAGCCGACTTCATGCGGGTCTGGTCGGAGTGGGTCTATGGGATTCCGCCGGAGCAGGTGATCGGCAGCACCGGCCGCACCCGGTTTGAGATGCGCGACGACGGCCCGCCGCTCGTCAAGACGCTCGAGCACCTGTTCGTGGACGACAAGGCCGGCAAGCCGGCCGGGAATCACCAATTCATCGGCCGCCGCCCGATCGCCTGCTTCGGCAACAGCGACGGCGACCTGGCGATGCTGCAATACACGACGATCGGCAGCCCGCGACCCTCACTGGGCGTGATCGTGCATCAAACCGATGCCGATCGGGAATATGCCTACGACGCCCACCCGCAGGGCACCGGCCGGTTTGTGGAGGCGGTCGCCGAAGGCCCCTCGCCGCGGCTGGACGGTCGTCGATATGAAGCGGGACTGGGCGACCGTGTTTGCACCGTGAGGTTTCTCGCAGGCAGCACCGGGCGGGAGCCCGGTGGCTGCAGCGGAGAGGACGGGATTCGAACCCGTGGACCAGCTTTTGACCGGTCACGTCTTTAGCAAAGACGCGCATTCGACCACTCTGCCACCTCTCCAGATCACAAAAAATCTCCATGGACCGGAGACTGATCGTGGGTTCTATTCTGAGCTTTCCCAGGCGGTCACGCAAGGAGGCGTCGCACGTCATGAGGGTTTGCAGCGGTCGGTTGGTGTGGATCATCGCGGTGCTCGCTGGATCGATATGGCTGCCCCAGGGCGTGGTCGCGGCAGCGGAATTGGCCGCCGCCTCCCGTCTGGCTGCCGCCGCGGCCACGATCGTCGCCGGTGATGCCGGCCGCCATGTCGCCGCCCTCGCCGACGACGCCTTCGAAGGCCGCGAAGCGGGGAGTCGCGGCGGCCGGGCGGCCGGAGCCTACATCGTGGAGGCGATCGATCATCTCGGGCTGGAGCCGGCCGGCGATGCCGGCAGCTTCTACCAGCCGTTTGGCGGGATGCGGAATATCCTCGCCCTGGCCCGCGGGAGCGATCCGGCGGTGGCCGATGAACTGGTCATCGTGAGCGCCCACTACGACCATGTGGGCTACGGCAATGCCAGCAACAGCTACGGCCCGTTCGGCTTCGTGCACAACGGGGCCGACGACAATGCCTCCGGGGTCGCCGGCCTCATCGAGATCGCCGAGGCGGTGCAGGCCCTGCCCGCCCATCCGCGGCGGTCGATTCTGCTGGCCTTCTGGGACGGAGAAGAAAAGGGGCTCCTCGGGTCCTACCACTTTCTGCGGGTGCGGCCCGAGCCACTCCGCGACTTTCGCATCGTGTTCTGCATCAACCTCGACATGATCGGGCGGCTGCGTGGGGAGCGGGTGGAGGTGTATGGCAGCCGCACCTCCCCGGGCCTGCGGGCGCTCACCGTCGCCACCAACAATCGCGCCGGAGCGGCCGCGCTCGAACTGGCCTACGTCTGGAAGATCGACCCCGACTCCGACCACTACCCCTTCATCGAACGACAGATTCCCACCCTCATGTTTCACACGGGCCTCCACGACAACTACCACCGGCCCAGCGACGACGTGCACCTGGTCAACCTGACGGGCCTCGAGCCGGTTGCGCGGCTCACCTTCGCCACGGCCGTTGCCATCGCCGACGAGGAGGGTGAACCGCGGCCCTTTCGGCCCGATTGTCGCCGAGAATCGGGATCAGCGCAGCGGATGCTGGAGGCGCAAGCTGCCGGAGGCAGTCGGGGCCGGTGGGGCATCGGCACCCGTGGTGACGCCGCCGAACCCCGTGCGCCCGTGGTTGTGCGGGTGGCGGCCGACTCGCCGGCTGCTCGCGGGGGGCTGATCGTGGGCGACCGCATCGTGATGATCGACGGAGAAGAACTCGTCGATCAAAACGACATGGTGAGGCGGTTCGGCATGGCGGGAGAGAAGGTGACGATCATCATCGATCGTCGCGGCCGGATCATCCAGGTGGAACTCGAGGATGATGCGGCGTGATGCGAAACGGCGAAGCGATCAGTCTTCGTCGCCATCCTCATCCTCATCTTCTTCTTCCCAGTCTTCGTCCTCGTCTTCCCAATCTTCGTCCTCGTCTTCGTCTTCGTCGTCTTCGCCCTCTTCATCCTCGTCGTCTTCGACTTCTTCCCACTCGTCGTCATCGTCTTCGAAGTCGCCGTCTTCGTCGTCTTCGCCCTCCTCGTCTTCGTCTTCGTCTTCGTATTCCTCCTCGTCGTCATCATCTTCGAGGTCTTCATCGTCTTCGTCTTCCTCGAAGGCGACGACAATCGAAGGGTCAGAGAAGCGGGGAAGGTCATTCACTCCCTCGAACAGGGCTTCGGCAGCCAGCAGTTCGGGAAGCTCGCTCCAGGAGAACACATCGGTGGACAGCACGTCTTGATTCCCTCTGGGGCCCACAGCAAGCGTCACGGCAAAACCTCCTCGCGAATGTTCGTGATCGAACCCTTCCAAACGCTCTCCACGATCGGCATTGTCAGGTACGAACGTGAACGAATTTGACGAAACCGACACCGAAGTTGCAACGAAAAATCCGGTCACGCGACCGCCGACAACCGACATCTCTGTACCCGATCGGCCGCAATCGTCAAACGTGTGGCCAAAAAGTTTTTTGGCACGCTCCGTACTGCGCGTCGTCGGGAGGCGAAAGTTTGCCGCCCATGGCCGTCGTCTGCAAGGGTCGAAATCGGCTTGTCACACACTTCCCGGGTCGGGCGGGGCGGTGGGCTGAAGCCCCTCCAGCCGGGGCAGATCCTCGATCCGGGCGAGGCCGAAGGCCTGCAAAAACCGTCGCGTCGTGATGTAGACATTCGGGCGTCCGAGCTCCTCGATGCGGCCGCCGATGGCCACGAAATCGCGATCGAGCAACTGACGGAGCATCTCCTCACAGCCGACGCCGCGGATCGCCTCGATTTCCGCCCGCGTCACGGGCTGCCGGTAGGCGACGACGGCGAGGGTTTCCATGGCGGCATTCGAGAGCCTGTTTTCCGGCGGAGTGGCGAGCAGGCGGCGGATCCACGGACCAAATGGGACGCGGGTCAGCAGTTGAAACCCACCGGCGATCTGCTCCACGCGGAACGCCGATCCCGCTTCAACGGCGAGCCGTTGCAACTCCTTGAGCAAGACGCGGGCGCGAGTGCCGTCGGTCAGGCGGGCCAGCTTGGCCAGCCGCCGCACGGAGAGGGGCTCGCGGGCCAGATAGAGTGCCGCCTCGAGTCGGGCCAGTTCGTCACTGCGGGGAAAATCGCCGGGGGCTGGGGTGGATTCCGCTGGCCGGCGGGAGACCTGACGGCGGCGAGGCCGGCGTCGCTTTGCCGCCGGCTGATCTGCCGGGGGTGGAACCCACAGGCGGAGCCTACCGGTCGCCTGCGCCGTGACCAGGCGGGCGGCGAGCCCCTGCGCCGACGTGCCACCCCGGGCGGGTCGCCAGGCACGCTGTCTGCTCGCGGCGGAACTCCGACGCAGCGTCATGGCAAGGTCCTCAGAAGCGCTGCCGGGGCGTGCCGGCCTGCTGGACCTGCCAGGCTTGAATCTGGCTGACCAGCGACTGCATGGCAGCGGGAGCATCGGGGCCCTGGCCATGAAACATCCGGTGCAGCTGGCCGTCGGCGTCGATTCCGATGCGGCAGCTGCTGATGTAGCCCGGTAGGGCGCCCGGCTGCGGGCGACAGTCGATGCCGGTGGCCCCTAGTGAAGCCAGTTGTGTTCGCAGCGACGCAAGTGCTTCCCACTCGGCTTGCGAGCGGGGCTGATCCTGCTTGGCGACCGGGGATGTTGACACGACGGCAGGTGACACGGCGACCGTGGGCAGGGTTTCCACCGCCGTGTTTTCCCCGGCGGGTGCTCCCGAATGGATGACCGTTGCAACCGCCGGTTCAGCCGTGATCACAGGCTGCGCAACGTCCGCGGCCACAGGTTTTGGAACCGCTGCGGCTGGGACGGCAGGCAGGGCTGGCCCGGCCGACAGGGTTGCCTGGGCACCAAACGGGAGCGCCGCATCGATCGCGCCGATGGCCTGACAGAGCGGATCGCAGATGAAGCACCGCAGAAACTCCCGTGCCGCGGGGGGCGTGAGGTGCGAAAAAAGCGCAAGCGCCGGCACGACCAGCATGCAGGCGACAAGCACGCACGACCGAATCTTCATCACGACCATACGAAACCAAGTGGAGCCAGGGGCGGGGGCAAAACACAAAAATCGAGCGCGGAGCCTAGCGGCCAAGAGGTGGCCCGGCAACCCGGAAAGCAGGCTTTTTGACGGGTTTCAACGGGTTTTGCCGCCCTCCGCCGGCAGTGGCAGCGGGATCTTTCGCACCACGAAATCGACCGGCACCTCATGGATCGCCATCGGCAGCCGCCACCGCAGCAGAAGGCGAGTGGTTTGGCCACCAGCCGGCAGCTCGAAGGTGGCGACAGCCGTGAGCCCCTGCTCACTACGGGCCGCGGTCCGCTGTTCTACGCGGGGAAGTGGTCGGCCGTCTCGCCCGACCACGTCGATCATGCGGGCCGTGAGCCAGGGGCGGTGGGAAGCCAAGGCAGGCGAAGCCTCGTCGAAGGTGATGCTGGCGGTCACGCCGAGGCGATCCGCTTCGATCGACGTGTCGAGCAGCGTGACGGTGGCTCGGCCGACGCGGGGCGATTGTGGCGGGGCGGGCGGGGG
>CAYZFV010000101.1:0-5131 GCA_964477765.1 uncultured Candidatus Kuenenia sp. | reverse complement strand
GGGGGGGAGCCACGCCAGGCCGACGATCGCCGGCACGATCAGGGCGGCACTTGCCAGATAGACCCGGTGCTCGCCTGCCGTCTGGGTCATGACCGGAATGATCGAACTGGTGGGGCCGAGCAGCACGAAAAACAGGAGCGGCCCGAGAAAGATCCGCGGCCATCGCCAAAACCCGACGCAGACCCCGAGAAACAGCAGCGTGGTGGCCGCCAGCCACGGCCAGTCGGTGGTCAGCCCGCTGCCGAGGCGATCGCCGTAGTCGAAGACCAACCGGGCCGGCCAGGCGATCCGCCCAAGATAGATCCAGATCGCCTCGGCCTGCCGGAGGAAATACAGCCACGGCGAGGCCGATCCGAGGCCCGCCGAAGACCCGCGGCCTCCCCAGACGGTGAGCATCACCATCACGACCGGCCAGCCTGCCGCTGCCGCCAGATGCCATGCTCGGTGGCGACGCACCTCCCACCACGATTCCGCGATCAACGCCCGGTCGACCAGCAGCGTGACCAACGGCAGGGAAACGATCGTCTCCTTGGATGCGGCTCCGGCGGCGGCTGATGCCGCCACGCCCGGTAGCAGGCTCTTCCGGCCGGTGAGCAAACCGGCAACCGTGAGATCGAGCCCGGCCAAGAGAAAGATGGCGGCGAGGATCTCCGACCGCTGAATGATGTAGGTGACGGCCGCCGTCTGCACCGGATGCACGGCCCACGCGAGCACGGCCACGAAGGCGATCGCGCTTCGCCGCCGTTGAACGATCGCCGGCATTGTCGGGAGCGCGAGAAGACGGCGGACGACATCGAGCAGCAGGCAGGCCGCCAGCCAGTGAAGCAGGATGTTGACGCTGCGAAAGGCTGCAGGGGAGGTGCCGACCGCGGCACGGTTGATGGCCAGCGACAGATTGAGCAGTGGGCGGCCATCAACCGGGCGGCCCTCCTGATGCGGATAGAACAACACGTCTCCCAGCCGGGCCAGTGATCGAATCGAAGTGTTGCTGGAGATGCAGATGGTGTCATCCATCTGGAAGGGAGCCGTCAGCCCCGGTGCATAGCAGGCGGCGATGACAAGCCCGCACGCCACTGCCAGAGCGGGCCGGCCCCAGGCGGCCGCCGCACGGGCTGTCATGTCGCCGACACCCGTTGCGGCACCTGCCGCAATCCGCTGGCGGCCCCGTTGGCTTCCAGCGACTCGGCCGCGCCCCGATCGCCCGCCTCGTGGTATTCGGCGTCTTGGTTGACATTCCAGACGTCAAAGACCTGCGTGCCGTCCAAAATGTTCCGCACCGTGAGCATGGCCGTCATCATTGCATGGTCTTGGTTGTTGTATTTGTGCATGCCGTTGCGGCCGACGAGATGGAGATTTGGATAGCGGGTGGCGATTTCCTCACGGATCGTGGCGACATGCCGGGCGTAGTCGTCGTCGTAGACGGGATACGCCTTCGGCTGCCGCACGACATGGCCATCGAGCACGTCGCCTTCGCGGGCGAGGCCGAGCTGCACCAGTTCACGGGTGGCGAGCTTTACAAGGTCTTCATCCGCCATCGTCCAGAGCCCGTCGCCCTCGAAGCAGAAGTATTCGAGGCCGTAGCAGGCCAGATCGGGATCGGGCACGAGCTCCGGCGACCAGCTGCGGAAGTTTTGCACACGACCCACCTTCACACCCGGCTCGTGGATGTAGATCCAGTTGTCGTCGAACGACAGGCTCGGCCGCGCGATCAGGGCGACGGTGAGGAAGTCACGGTAGCGAAGGGCGGCGGCCGCCTCGCGGGCCGCCTCCGGAGCCGGCGGCTCGATGCCCTGCACAAGTTCTCGCAGCGGTGCCGATGAGATCACATGATCGGCCGCGAGAGCGTGGCGAGCCCCCTGGCCGTCGGTGTATGACACGTTCCAGCGGCCGCCGTCCGGGCTCGGTTTCTCCCAGTAGGCAAACTCGAGCCCGACGACCCGGCAGCCCATCAGCACCTGACCCCCCTGCTCGACCGTCTTGCGGGCCGCCGCCTCCCACATCATGCCGGGCCCCAGCCGCGGATACCGAAACGAGCCGATGAGCGTCTTGATCTGCTTCGCCTTGTCGCCCCCGGACCGCTGCGGAAAAAGGGCATTCCAGATGGCTGTGAAGAGTGAGAGCCCCTTGATCCGTTGGGCCGCCCAGTCGGCGGAGATTTCCTTGCAGCTCATGCCCCACACCTTCTCGGTGTAGGTCTTGAAGAAGATCTCGAAGAGCCGCCGGCCGAACTTGTTGCTCACCCAGTCTTCGAATGACCGCGGCGCGACCACCGGCCAGAGCCGTGCCTTCGCGTAGCTCAGCACGCATCGGGCCGACTCGACGAGGCCGAGGTTGCGGAGGGCCTCACCGGCCTTGAGCGGATACGAATAGAACTTGCCGCCATACAGGATGCGGGAACTGCGGGGCCGCACGAGCATGTCGTCACCGAGCAGCTCGGTCCACAGGTCTTCGACCTCGCGCGACTTCGAGAAGAAGCGATGGCCGCCGATATCGAAGCGGAACGATTTGTAATCAACCTCCGGCGACAGGTATTCGACGGTCCGGGAAATGCCGCCGACATAGTCGGGATCGGCCTCGATGACGGTGACGGTGGCTCCGGCCCGCGAAAGAAGATAGGCGGCCGTGAGGCCTGCCGGGCCGGCGCCGATGATCGCCACCGAAGGTTGCGGCGACGAGCCATCGCCAAAGGTTTGGTCGGGAGAAGTGGGAAAGCCGCCACTCATACGAACGTCCAGAGGATTTTTCGGAACAGTCGTCAGTTTCCTCCCTTTGAGGACGCAACGGAATGCATCCTCATCAAATACTCATGAGCCCTCAAATGGTCTGGTCCGATGATCCCCTGTACAACTACGGGTGTTCAAGGGTTGAGGTGCAACGCCTCGTGAATTGTTCGATCGCTCACCTTGATCTTTCCCGCGTGAACAAATTGACCCTTTCTGGGAGCCGGCCATGACCATGGAAGCCCTCGTCGAGGCCGGAGAGCGAGGACGCTTTCGTTGTGAATTCGCTGCTGTGGTGACATCGCCCCGAACTCGAGTGCTCGGGGCGTTCACGCTCGTCGAATTGCTCGTCACGATTGCAATCATCTCGATTCTGGTGGGCCTGACGTTGCCGGCTGTAAGCGCGGCGCGGGAAAGCGCCCGCCGCAACTCATGCATCAATAATCTCTCCAGCCTCGGAAAGGCGGCGATTGCCTTCCACGAAGAAAAACTCGTGCTGCCGGGCTGGCGCAATCGGCTTGAAAACTACTCGACCAAGAAAATTGCAGAGGGGGCAAAAGACCAATCGTGCGTGTCGTGGACGGGCGTGTTGCTGCCCTATCTCGACCAGCAGGAGATTTTCGACTGGTATGAGAGCTATGGGGCAACCCTCGAGGCGGGAGTTGTGGCCGACGACATCACCAAGAAAAAAGTGGGTGTGTTTCTCTGCCCGTCGGCTGTCGTGCTTCGACAAAATCGCTCGCCGCTCTCGTACATGGCGAATGGCGGAACGGGCGCCGAGACGCTCAAAGGCGATACAAATTCTGAGAAGACCCAATATCTCGGTGACGGTGCTTTTCTGGATGCCGTTGGCAACCGGACGACCATGGACAGCTACATTGACGGGACGAACGGCCATCAAGAGTATGCCGGCGGCCGTCTTTCACTCTCACAGGTGGCCGCGGCTGACGGTACCGGCAGCACCATCCTGTTCGCCGAACGGTCAGGGATTCTGTCTCCGGCGGACGTGACCTGGACCGCGAATCCGCTGCCGGCCAAGGCGAACCAGAACGCCGTGATGACCACGCACCTCGTTCTTCACCCGCCGGAACTGACTGCGGCAGCGTATCCGCAGTCCGGCCAAAGGGTGATCAACCTGACCGACGAAACCAGTGCGACGCTCAATTCGGCCACTCGTAGCGACTGGCCGAACAGCGGTGACTGGCCGCTACGGTATCCGTCGGCCGCGCATCGTGGCGGTGCCGGGTTTGTTTTCTGCGACGGCCATACCCGATTCATCGATGAAAAGATCGACTCCTGGGTGTATTGCCAGATGCTCACCACGATCAAGGCAGTGCGATCCGACCGGGCGAAGAATTGGGAGCGACCCGGAATCAACGGGTCTCGGGTCAACTATATCTTCGACGAAAACGACCTGAAGAAGTAGCGGACTGTGCCCGGCGGTGCGGAATGGGTGGGCGCCGGTCGATGGTCGGGAGTGGTCGTGTCTTCGTGACAGGCTGAAGCCTGTCCTCCCCGTGACAGGTCGGGAGCGCTGTCCTACATTGGGGCATGGCGACAACCCTGCTTTGGCTGCGGCACGATCTGCGGCTCGACGACAATCCGGCCCTCGCGGCAGCCGCGGCCCGCGGGGCCGTGGTGCCCGTCTTCATCTGGGCGCCTGAGGAAGAGGCGCCTTGGGAGCCGGGGGCGGCGTCGCGCTGGTGGCTCCATCACTCGCTCGGGAAGCTCGCCGCGGCCTTTGAAAAGGCCGGGGCACCGCTCGTGATCCGTCGTGGGCCTTCGCTCGAGACGCTCAAGAAACTGGCGAAGGAAGTCGGGGCCACGCATGTCGCCTGGAATCGCCGCTACGAGCCGGCGGTGATCAAGCGCGACACGGCGATCAAGAAGACGCTCACCGCCGACGGCCTCGAGGCCGAGAGCTTCAACGGATCGCTGCTCTTCGAGCCGATGCACGTGGCCACCAAGCAGGGCAATCCCTATCAGGTGTTTACGCCCTTCTGGCGGGCGCTGCTTGAACGCGAGGAACCGGCGGAGCCGGTGGGGCCGCCACGAAAACTCACGCCTGCCGAGAAGAAGCCGAAAAGCCTGCCGATCGATTCGCTCGGCCTCCTGCCTGAAATCGACTGGGCGGCCACGATGCGGAAGACATGGACTCCCGGTGAGGCCGGGGCCGCCGAGCGGATGGAACAATTTCTGGAGCAGGGGCTCGACGGCTACGGCACCGGCCGCGACCGGCCCGACCATCACGGCACGAGCGCCCTCTCGCCCCACCTTCACTTTGGTGAGATTTCACCGCGGCGGCTCTGGCATGCCGTCCGCGATGCGGTCGGCGGCACGCCGGCCAAGAAGATCACCGGCAGCCCGGAAGTGTATCTGCGGGAACTCGGCTGGCGGGAGTTTGCCAGCCA
>CAYZFV010000100.1:0-6043 GCA_964477765.1 uncultured Candidatus Kuenenia sp. | reverse complement strand
TCGATCACGACGCCCTGCACATCGTCGGCGGCACACCGCGCCGCCACGGCCTCGAGCGCGACCCGCACCTCGTCGGCGGTCCGCTCGCCGAACTGCATGATGCGGATCAGGGCCACGCCCGTCTCGCCTTCGATCCACCAGTTCCACGAACCGTCAGGGAGCCGCCGGTCACCACGCACACTCTCCATCGCCACCCGCTCGCGGGTGAGTGCCACGGAACGGCGGGCCGGCGGAACCGCCGCTGCGCCAGGGGCGAGCGTGGGCACCGCATCGGAACGCGGCGTCGCGACGCCGACCACCACGATCGTGCCGGGCGTGCCGCGAAGATCGGCCACCACCTCGTCGAACGACAGCCCTTCGGTGGGGCGGCCATCGACCGCTTCGATCACGTCTCCGGGGGCGATCCCGGCCCGCCAGGCGGCCGACTGCGGGATCGGTGCCTGCACCACGATCCGGCCATCGGCCAGTGTCAGCTGCAGGCCAACCCCACCAAACTCCTGATCAAGCACGGCGTTGAGTTGTTCCTGCTCCGCGCCGCCCAGGAATCCAGAATGCTCGTCGAGCGTGGCAAACACACCATTCATCGCCGCCGTGAACAGCGCATCGCGATCGACCGGCTTGACATACCGCTGCTCGATCGCCGTCAGCACCTCGGCAAAGCGCCGGCCATGGCCGGCGTGGTCGCGGGCCATCCACGAGAGCAGCCCCGCGACGAGGGCGACAAACAGAATGAGCAGGTTGCGTTTGGGCATTGATGCCTGTCGATCGGCCGGTCAGCGGACGGCGATCGCCTCCAGGTCGGCGTGGGTGGGGGCGACATGGGCCGCCCGGGCGGCGGGCTCCATGACAAAATGATGACCTTTGGGAACCACGGTGACGCCCGCGGGCGAAACCGTCAACCCGCGGGCCTGATCTTTCGCGGCGTCGAAACCGATCTGGATGCCGGCCGGCACCCGCACACCCTTGTCGATGATCGCCCTGCGGATCCGGGCGTGACGGCCGATGTCGACCCCTTCGAAGACGATGCTCTCCTCGACACGGGCATAGCTGTTGACCCGCACCCCCGGCCCGAGAATCGCCCGCCGGGCCCGGCCACCGGAAAGGATCGCCCCGGGGCAGACGATGCTGTCGGTCGCCTCGCCACGACGGCCCTCCGGCCCCGACTCCGAAAAGACAAACTTGGGCGGCGGGTAGGACGGATACTGGGTGCGGATCGGCCACTGCTCGTCGTACATATTGAGCTGCGGGTCGACCTCGATGAGATCCATGTTGGCGTCGAAGTAGGCGTCGACCGTGCCGACATCCCGCCAGTAGGCATCCCGTTTGCGGTTTTCGTCGCGGAAGGGGAAGGCGAGCACATCGTGGGTGTCGACGAGCGACGGGATCACGTTGTGGCCGAAATCGTGGCGGCTGCCCCGGTCGCTGGCGTCGGCCTTGAGCCGCTCGAGCAAAAACTCCGTGGAGAAGCAGTAGATTCCCATCGACGCCAGGCACATGTCGGGATGCCCCGGCATGGGCGGCGGATCGGCCACCTTTTCGCGGAAGGCCCGCACGCGGTTTGCGGCATCGACCTCCATCGTGCCAAACTCCAGCGCCTCGGCCCGCGGCACCGGCAACGCCCCCACCGTCACATCGGCCCCGCTCTGCTCGTGGGCATCGATGAGCGACTGGTAATTCATCTTGTAGATGTGGTCACCGGCCAGCACGACCACGAGCCGCGGCTGGGCCATCTCCAACGAATAGATGTTTTGATAGACAGCGTCGGCCGTGCCGAGATACCAGTTGTCATCGACCCGCTGCTGCGGTGGCAGGATGTCGAGAAACTCGCCGAGGTCGCGGCAGAAGAAGCGGTTCCAGCCGGAGTGGATGTGGCGATCGAGACTGATCGCCTTGTATTGCGTGAGCACCAGCAGCCGCCGCAGGCCACTGTTGAGACAGTTGGAGAGCGCGAAATCGATGATCCGATAGCTGCCGCCAAACGGCACCGCCGGCTTGGCCCGATCGCGGGTGAGCGGATCGAGTCGCGCGCCTCGGCCACCGGCCAGCACGATGCCGACAACGTCTCGTACGCGGGTCTGGTCCACATCGCGTGAACGCATGAATATCAGCCTCACTCCCGAATTCCGCGCTCCTTCGGGACAACCTCCTTTGAAACCTGCCGCTGACTATACGCGATCGGGTGGCAAAAGACGAAATCTGGCCGCCGGGCCCCATAGTTTGCCCAAAGCCCCCCGTCGGATCGTCGGTCCGCAGACAGCCCTCCATTCGACAACCGGTCTGGCGACCGCAGGGCTCGATTCCTAGAGTCTCATCCTCGTTTTTCGCGGACCCGTTTCTCACCGCTTTCCGGGAAGGCCGAGCCCCCAATGCCGAGCCGAGCAAAACCTCGTCGTCGCCGCCCTGAGCACGCTTCCAGCTCGATGGAGGCCCTCAAGCCCATGCTGGTGCTGGGTTTGTTGGGGATGATCCTCTATGGCGCCTACACCGTCGTGCAGCAGGGCAAACGCGACGGCGCGGTCGAGGAAGCCCCCGCCTTCGTCACCGCCGATGGCCTCACCGCCCCGGTCGTGGAAGTCTCCACATCAGCCACAACCGTCACACCGCCGGCCACCAACCCCGAGCCGACCTACCTCAACGCCATCTCGGCCCCGCCGCCCGCGGCGGGTGATGTGCCGAGCCAGACGAGGCCGGTGATGCCGCCTCCGCTCCCGCCGGCTGCCGCCACCGCGGCATCGCCTCAGCCGGCCTCGCTCGACGACGCGGGCCAGGTGCCGGCCTCGCCGCCGGTCGCCGTGGCTGCCGCCGCGCTCGATCCTGAGGCGGCGCCGGCCGCTGCCGCCGGTGAGGCCAGCTTCACCTCCCCGCCACCGGCATCCCCGGCCGGGCAGCCATCGGCATTCGCCTCGGCCTGGGCCGATGCCCACGACAAACTCTCCGGTGGCCGCTATGCCGAGGCCCTGGCGGTGCTCTCCGCCTGGTATGACGATCCCACTCTCGGGCTCGAGGAGAGCCAGCGGCTGGAGGATCTTCTCGGACAGTTGGCCGGCACCGTGATCTACTCGCAGGAGGATCTTCTGCTGCCACCCCACATCGTCGCCCCCGGTGACAACCTCCAGGCGATCGCGATGACCGTGGGCGTGCCCTGGCAGCTGCTCGGCAAGATCAACGGCGTCGACGATCCGGCGAGCCTGCTTCCCGGCGAGGCGCTCAAGATGATACGTGGGCCGTTCGACGCGGTGGTGAGCGTGTCGCGGCGGCGGCTCAGCCTCCAACTGGGTGGCAACTATGCGGGCAGCTTTCCGATCGTGATCGGCCGCCGCGTACAGGAACGGGTGGGCGCGTCGTTGGCCGTGACGGAGATTCGGCGCGATGCGTCGCCGCAGCCCGCGGCGGCGGCGGCGGCGCAGGTTTCCTACCTGCAGCAGGCCGAGTCGGGCGGGCCCTCGATCGTGTTGAGCGACGGCCAGCGGATCGAGGCGGCCGACGATCCGCTGGTCATGAGCGATGAAGCCCCGGAAACAAGTCTGATCGTCTCGGCGCGTGACCTCGCCGAACTGATCGACATTCTCGGCCCCGGATCGAGCGTGCTCATCCGGCAGTGAAGGTGCGTCGGCCGGCTGCATGATCAAAGCATTTCTTGTCGTTGCCGGACTGACGGTCGGCTGGGTGGCAGCCGCCGCTGCAGAGCCATTTGCGGCCGGCACGCAAATCGCGGTCGACGAGGGAGACCTGGCCCTGCCGGCGACCGCACCATCCGCGGTGATGCCCCCAGAGGACGGGGAAGTCGGGGTCGTCGACGAGGATGGTGCGGCTTTTGTCGGGCCGGAATACGCCGAGGAAATCCTGTTTCAGCAGCGGGTCGACGAGGCGGTAGAGAAGGCGGTCGCTGCCCGCATGAAGGGCCTCCCGAGGCCCATGTATTTTCCAGCCACCGACGTCGCGCCGCCGAAGGGCCTGCTGCTTTACTCCTCCAAGCAATCTCAGTCGCCGTTTCCCTTTTCCTTCGCGCTTGAAGGATTCCTGCAGGCCCGGTGGCTCGAACTTGCCCGGGGGACGACCGAGTGGACCGACTCGATCGGGATCACGCGGCCGGTCCGCAACGAGAATGTGTTTAACCTGAACCGTATCTATCTCCAGTCGCAGGGCTTCGTCGGCAGCGAACGGGTGCTCTGGAATATCGCCCTCTTCGGGTCAACCGACGCTGGGCTGATCGTCAACTTCGTGCCTCTTGGCTTCGTCGGTTTCGCGATCACGGAAGACATTCGGGTCGGTGGCGGCGTGACGCAGGTACCGGGCACGCGGGAATGGCTGATGTCGTCACGCTGGCCGATGGGCGTGGACCGCAGCATGGCCAACACATTTTTCCGCCCCAGCTACAGCCCCGGCGTGCTCTTCATGGGATCGGTGCTCGACAAGTCGCTCTCCTTTCAGGCAGGCGTGTGGAACGGCATCGACGGCGGCTTCGCGGGGGTGTTCCGGCAGTCGACGGCGATGGCCTGGGCGGGCAATATGTAGTGGGAGCCGCTCGGCCCGTTTGGCCTCGGCTATTCAGACATGGAGCACCATCGCGATCCCGCGGTGCGAATTGGAACCAGCGGAACCTATGCTCGAACCCCGGTTTCGTTGTTTCCATTGGCTCCGCTCCTCGGTGATATCGCCGCCTATGCCAATCCGGAAAACACGGTCGTGCGTCTTTCCGACGGCACGCCGATCGCCGAGCCGGGGGCCCTCGGACCGGGCACGCAGCTGGAACAGTTTCGCTACAACCTCGCCACCGTCGACGTGGGCTGGAAGTATCGCGGCTGGTCGGCCTTCTTTGAGTATTCCTGGCGGCTCCTGAACGGGTTCCAGGGGCGGGGTCACTTTGATCGCAAGCGGCTCTTTGACCATGGCGGCAATCTGTTTGTCGGCTGGTGCTTCGTGCCGCGGACGTACGAGATCTACGCGAGGTCAAGCGCCTTGACCGGCGGGTATGGGTCGGCCGCCGAATACGGTGGCGGCCTCAACTGGTACCTCAACAAATCACGACAGAGCCGGCTGACATTTGAAACGCTCTATATCGACAGCTCGCCGGCGCAAAACTTCCTCTATCCCTACCGAGCTGGATTCACCGGCACGGCGATCCAGACCCAATACATGGCGGTCTTCTAGGCCGACTTGGCGGCGAGGAGGAGGGCGTTTTCGATCAGGCCGATGTGGGAATAGGCCTGCGGATGATTGCCCAGCGTCCGCTCGAGGCCGGGGTCGTATTGCTCCGGCAGGAGGCCCTCGCTCCCGGCGAGCTCCACCAGCTGCTCGAAGAGTTCCTCGGCGTCGTCCCGCCGGCCGGCGCGATGAAAGGCCTCCACAAGCCACGAGGCGCAGATAAAGAAGCCCCCTTCGCGGCCCGGCAGGCCGTCGTCGGTGATGTAGCGGTAGACGGTGGGGCCCTCCCGTAGCTGCCGCTCGATCGCGTCGATCGTGCCGAGAAACCGCGGGTCGGTGCAGTCGAGCAGGCCCGACAGGCCGACCCACAACGCGGCCGCATCGAGATCGTCGTCGCCATAGGCGGCGGTAAACGTGCCGGCCGACTCGTTCCAGCCGTGGGCGAGGATGTCGGCCGCGATCTGGTCGCGGAGCGCCTCCCATTCCGGACGCGGCCGATCGAGAAACCGCTCGGAGATGCGGATCCCGCGATCGATCGTGAGCCAACACATCACCTTCGAATGCACATGATGCCGCCTCGGTTTGCGGATCTCCCAGATGCCGTGGTCGGGCTCGTGCCACCGGGCCGCGACGGCCCGCACGGTGGCGTCGACGAGCCGCCAATGCTCCGACGAGATCGGCGCCTCCGCGAGCAACAGCTGCCAGATCAGTTCGGCGATCGGCCCGAACACGTCGAGCTGCACCTGGCCGCGGGCCGCGTTGCCCACCCGCACCGGCCGGCTGCCGGCATAGCCCGCCAGCTGTCCGATCTCCGCCTCGGCGCCGACCTCGTGGCCGGTCACGGTATAGAGCGGCATCAGCCGCTCCGGCGCGGCCGCCCGGTCGATCACGCCGAGCA
>CAYZFV010000099.1:0-4404 GCA_964477765.1 uncultured Candidatus Kuenenia sp. | reverse complement strand
CAGCTGTGGGGATGGCCGCCCGCGCCGCCCGTGGGCCGCTCGGCGCCGCCGTCACGACCCTCGTCCGCCGCCGGCTGGGCTGAGGGACCAGTGGCCAGGTGATTGGTCGGACCTGCGTTACACGTCGTAGTCGGTGAGCGTGCCGGGGCTCCAGGCGGCGCGGAGGGCGTTGGCGATCGCCACCACGTCGATCGCCTCCTGCACGAGCGCGCCGGCCGCCGGGGGCAGGAGGCCCGCGGCCGCGAAGCCCATGCCGACGACGCTGGCCGCCATGCCGCCGACGGCGCTTTGGAGGGCGATCGAGCGGAAGCGGCTGCCGATGTGGAGCAACTCGTCGACCCGTTCGAGCGCCGAATCCATCACGACCGCGCCGGAGGCCTCGCTGGTGACGTCGCTCGAAGCGCCCATCGCGATGCCGACCGTCGCGGCCGCCAGGGCCGGGGCGTCGTTGATGCCGTCGCCCACGAAGAGCGTCGGCGCTTCGGCGGTGAGTTCCTCGACGATTTTCAGTTTGCCCTCGGGCTGGATGCCGGCGTGGATCTCGGAGATCCCCACCACGTCGGCCAGCCAGCGGACCTCGCTCTCCCGATCACCGGACACAAGCATCACCCGATCGAGGCCATGCACCGGAGCGAGGTGTTTTACAAACGGCTTGCCATCGGGCCGCGGCGAATCCCGAAACCGAAGCATGCCGGCGGGCTGGCCGTCGACGACCACGAGGCACTCGAGGCCGCCGGCGGTTGGCGGCAGGGCTTCGGCCCGGGCCGGGTCGACCGCGGCAAACTTCTGTCGGCTCGTGATCGCCACGTCGTGGATCGCGCCGTCGCCATGCCGCTGGACGCGACCGGTGAGGCCCTGGCCCGGCTTCTCGGCGAGTTCGTCGATCTGCAGGAGTTCGAGCGATCGCTCGGCCGCCGCCTGCACCACCGCCGCCGCGAGCGGATGCTTCGAATAGGTCTCCAGGCTGGCCGCGAGCGTGAGGAGTTCATCGGCCGACATATGGGCCAGCGGCACGACCTCGGTGACGTGTGGTGAGCCGTAGGTCAGGGTACCGGTCTTGTCGAAGATGGCGGTGCGGCAGGTGTCGAGCCGCTCGAGGATCGCCGGATCGCGGATCACGATCCCCCGCTTGGCCGCCAGCGACACGGCGCCGATGATCGCCACGGGAATAGCGATCAGGAGCGGGCATGGCGTGGCGACGACCAGCACTGCCAGAAACCGCGTGGGGCTGCCGCTCACCCACCAGGCGGCCAGGGCGATGGCGACGGCCAGCGGCGTGTAGAGCCCGCCGAGCATGTCGGCCAGCCGCCGCAGCCGTGGCCGCCGCTGTTGGCTTGTGGCCAACACATCCATGATCTTGGCATAGCGGCTGTCGCGGCCGACGTGCTCGGTGCGGATTTCAAGAGCGGCCTGACCATTGATCGCGCCGGAGAGAACGGTCGAGCCCGGGGCCTTGGCCATGCGATAGGGCTCGCCGGTGAGATAGCTCTCGTCCATCGAGCCGCGGCCCGCGACGACGGTGCCGTCGACCGGGCAGATTTCGTGGGGCAGCACCACGATCACGTCGCCACTCACGATGTCGGCGAGGGCCACGTCGGTGAGCCCGGCGGCGGCTTTTTTGTGGGCCACCGTCGGCATCCGGCGGGCCAGCGCGTGGAGTACGTCGCCCGCCCGGCTCACGGCCCGCGACTCGATCGCCTCGCCCCCGGAGAGCATGAGCACCACGAGCACGCCGGCGAGATATTCGCCGAGGATGATGCTCGTGACGATCGAGATGCCGGCGAGCATGTCGGAGCCGAATTCCCCTCGGGCGAGGTTGCGGAGCAGGCCGGCCACGAGCGGCACGCCTCCGATGAGCAGCATCGCGACGAGCGGGAGGTCGGCGAGCGGGAGCGACCGGCCGGGAACCCAGCGGCCGGGGTCGAGCGGCCCGAGGTCGGCCGGTTGTCCGCCCGAGCCCGAGAGCATGAGGAGCCCCCATGCAGCCAGCGCCGCGAGGGCCGCTACGGCGATCGTTTCATGCAGCGGCAGCCCGCGGCCCTGCGTCGGCGCCGGGTCTGGTGAAAAAACCATGCCGGCATGCTATCCCCGACGGAAAGGCTGGGGCAACGGGTGCCAGCGGCGGAACGCAATCGGGGCGGGTTCATTGACAATCGCCAGCAAGCCCTTCATAATGAACGCCCGTTCATTTTACGAGAAGGCCGCCGATGAACATGGAATCGATTCGGGAGTTCATTCGCCGGGAGCCGTTTGAGCCGTTCGTGATTCGCCTCTCCAATGGCGAGTCGCATGAAGTGCACCATCCCGAGTGCGTGGCCATCACGAAGACGCAGGTCGTGGTCACCTATCCCGAGGAAGACCGGGTTGTACATTGCGGGCTGATCCACGTGAACGCTGTGGAGGCCCTGCAGCAGGCGTGAGGCAAGGGGTCCCCGCGAGCAGCACTGGGCAGAGCATCGATTGTGAGCCGAGTTTTTCGGCCAAAATCCGCGCCAGCTCAGCTGTGCATCCGCGGAAACGGGTCGCCGCAGTCGATGATCTCGGCCTCACACGCGGCCAGTTCGTGGAGCCGCGTGCGGACCTGCTCCTCGGGGGCCACCTCACAAGCCAGCCGCACATACGTCGCATGATGCCGGGCCTCCGACTCGAAGAGGCTGCGGTAGAAGTCGCGGAGCTCCGCGTCGGCCACATGCTCGGCGAGCACCGAAAACCGCTCGCAGCTGCGGGCCTCGATGAGTCCGGCCACGAGCAGCCGGTCGACCGCACGGCCGGGCTCGTCCTTGCGGATCAGTTCATGGAGCCGGGGTCCATAGCTGCTCGGCTTCAGTTTCCGAAACGGGATGCCCCGCCGCTCGAGCAGATCGAGCACGAGTCGAAAGTGCTCCAACTCCTCGTTGACGATCTCCGTCATCGCCCGGGCGAGCGTCACATGATCGACATAGGAAAAGAGCAGGTTCATCGCCACGCCCGCCGCCTTCTTCTCGCAGTGGGCATGGTCGATGAGCACCTCGTCGAGACCGGCGTCGACCTGATCGAGCCAGCGGGCGGTGGAAGCGGATTGCAGGTTGAGCATGGCAGGCGTGAAACGTGAATTGCGGGACGGCTGACAAGCCGCCATCATACCGCTTCCTGGCCGTCGCCCAATTCGGAGTTGCACCATGATCGCGATCAACCCCAGCCACGACACCGCGGAGCCGAGACACGACCGCAACGTGCTCGGCGAACCGCTCATCTCCTGCTCGACGAGCCCGCTCACCGGCTTCTTTCGCGATGGCTGCTGCCGCACGGGGCCCGATGACGTGGGCGTGCACACCGTCTGCGCCGTGATGACGCCCGAGTTTCTCGAATTCACGGTGGCCGCCGGCAACGATCTCGTCACGCCCCACCCGGAGTGGAACTTTCCCGGGCTCGTCGTCGGCGACCGCTGGTGCCTCTGCGCCGCCCGCTGGCTGGAGGCCTTTCATGCCGGCAAGGCGCCGCCGGTGGTGCTCGAGGCGACGCACGAAAAGTCGCTCGACGTCGTGCCCTTCGAACTGCTCAAGAAGCACGCCGTCGCCGTGTCATGAATCCCCTGCTGACGCTGGCGATCGGCGCGGTCGCCCTGCTCTATGCGTCGGTCGGCCATGCCGGGGCCACCGGCTACATCGCCGCGATGACCCTCTGCGGGCTCGATCCGCAGGTGATCCGCCCCACGGCCCTGGTGCTCAACGTGATCGTCGCCTCGATCGCGACGGCGCAGTTTTGGCGGGCCGGGCATTTTCGACCGCGGCTCTTCTCGCCGCTGGCCGCGGCGAGTGTGCCGGCTGCCGCCGCGGGGGGCGCGGCGAACCTGCCGACGGCGGCCTTTGAGGCGATCGTCGGCGTCGTGCTGTTGTTCTCGGCGGTGCGGATTGTGGTCGAGCCGCGCGGGGAATCGGGCGATGTCGATGCGGACCCGGCAGGAGTGACCCGCTTCACGACGCTGTTTCTCATCGCCCTGGGCGGCAGCCTCGGCTTGCTCTCCGGGCTCACGGGCGTGGGGGGCGGCGTGTTTCTGACGCCGGCCCTGCTCGGCTTGCGGTCAACGCCCGTGAGACAAGTGGCCGCCGTGTCGGCCCCCTTCATTCTTGTCAACTCGATCGCCGGTCTGCTCGGTGGTTTTGCCGCCGGCCGCCCGCTCCCGCCGATCGGGCTGGCGGTGATCGGGGCGGTCGTGGTCGGCGGCGCCGTCGGGTCGCAGCTGGGGGCGTTTCGGGTGTCACCGCGGGGGTTGCGGCGGCTGATGGGGGTGGTGTTGGTGGTTGCTGGGCTGAAGCTGCTTTTGAAGGGGCTGCTGTAGTGGGTTCCGCACGGCTCCGGGGGGGCCCCGCCCCCCCCCCCGAGCCCCCCCCCCCGGCCCCCCCCCCCCCCCCCCCCCCCGCCCCC
>CAYZFV010000098.1:0-4019 GCA_964477765.1 uncultured Candidatus Kuenenia sp. | reverse complement strand
GGATAGATCTGGTGGCCGGTGTCCCAGATCAGACGATCACGACTGAAATCAAAGACGCGATGGAGAGCGAGGCAGAGTTCGACGACGCCGAGGTTCGAGGCAAAGTGGGCCGTCCGCGTGGCGGCCACTTCGCAGAGCGCCTTCCGCATCTCGGCCGCGAGCTGTTCGAGCTGCTCGGTGGACAGCCCTTGAAGATCGCGGGGAGACATGATGGAGGGGAGAATGTCGGCCATGAGCGGGCGTCACCTCGAAGGAGTCGTCAATGATCGGTCAATGGTTGCGGGAAACGATCCAGTGTGCCAGCCGCGTCAGTTCCGCAGCCGGTTCACCGAGACTGGCCACGGCCGCGGCGGCCTCGGTGGCGAGCGCCGTCGCCCGGGCACGGCTGGCCTCGAGCCCGATGATGGTCGGGTAGGTGAGTTTGCCGCGATCGGCATCTTTGCCCACCCGCTTGCCGACAGCAGCCTCCGTGCCTTCGGCGTCGAGCAGGTCGTCGGCAATCTGGAAGGCGAGACCGAAGCCACGGCCATAGGCGGCCAGCGCCTGCTGCCGGGCCGGCGTGGCCCCAACCGACAGGGCTCCGAGCGACAAGGCGGCGGAGAAGAGCGCACCCGTCTTCCGACGATGAATTCGTTCGAGCCAGGCAACCTGATCGGCGGTGGGGGCGGACGTGAGCGGGGCGATCCAGCCGCGCTCGGCAGCGAGGTCATCAGCCTGACCGCCCACGAGGGCCTCCGCCCCGGCCGCCCGGGCGAGTACGAGACAGGCCTCCCCGGCCACGGCTGCCGGCATTCCGCAAGCCAGCGTCTCAAAGGCGGCCGCCTGCAGCGCGTCACCACAGAGAATCGCGGTGGCTTCGTCGAAGGCCCGATGGCAGGTGGGGCGGCCACGACGGAGATCGTCGTCGTCCATCGCGGGAAGATCGTCATGCACCAGCGAGTAGGCGTGGATCATTTCCACCGCGATGGCGGCCGGAGCCGCCGCCTCCCAGTCGCCGCCGCACGACGAGGCAGCCCACAGAGCCAGAGCCGGCCGGAGCCGTTTGCCGGGGGCGAGGAGGGCATATCGCATCGCCTCCAGCAGCCGCGGCGCCATGTCGGGCGAGCCACTCACCGCCGCGTCGAGCCGCGGTTCGATAAACGTCTTCACCCGCTCGAGCGAGGTTGTCACGTCGGTTTCGAGCGAGGCCGCTTCGCCGACCCCGATCGCCACGCCGTCGGCTGTCTGGCAGCTTGCCATGCTGGGCCCCACCGCGGAAAAACACAGGCCGGAGTGGGATCCGACCCGGTGCAAATCGTTCACGTTTCGTGCATCTTTAGTTTAAGCGTCGCCTTCCATATCGTCCATCCCTGGAAGCGATTCCGAGCGTTTCCGCGCCGCGGAGGGGGACCTCGGCGGGGCCTTGCGGCCAGCCTTCGCCGCTGGCGATGGAGGCTCCGTGATGCTCATCGGTTCCAGCACCGGTCGCCCTTCCTCGTCGATCCGCACGAGCGTGCTGACGCGTTCCTCGACGGTGGCCAATTCCGTATGCAACTGCCGCAGAATTGTCACGCCGCTTTCATAGGCGGCGATCGATTCCGACAGGCCGAGTCCGCCCGATTCGAGCCGACCGACGATCTCGCCGAGGTGGGCGAGCCCCTCTTCAAACGAGGTGGATTGGTGTGAGTGTGACGGAGAGTCCGGGTGGTCGGTCATGTCGGCGATTGTGCGGTGAGGGGATCGGTCGTCAATCGTTCCACGCGGCTCCACAGCCGGCCCTCGGCCAGTTGGGTGACAAGCACGGCACCAGGCTCGACGTCCGCGGCCGACGTGAGCGCGGCCGGGTTGTCTTCCAGCCAGCTCACGGAGTAGCCGCGGGCCAGCAGGTGGAGCGGACTGCCGGCATCGAGACGGGCGGCGGCTGCGGCGAGTCGTTCATGGGCCCGCGAGACCGTGGCGGCTGCCAGTCGGCGGAGGCGGCCGGCCTGATCAACGAGCCCCGCCCGCCGATCACGAATCAGCCGCTCCGGGTCGGCGAAGATTCGCGACCGGGCGAGGGTGAGGAGCCGCTCGCGGGCCGTGTCGATCCGCCGGCGAAGGCTCGCCTGAAGCCGCGGGCCCACCGCTTCCAGATGGGCCGCGAGTTGCGGACCATCGGGCGAGATCTGCACGGCGGCATCGGTGGGCGTGAGCGCCCGGCGATCGGCCGCCAGATCGGCCAGCGACACGTCGATCTCGTGGCCCACGCCACACACGAGCGGAATCGGCGAAGCGGCCACGGCGCGCACGAGCACCTCTTCATTGAAGGCCCACAGGTCTTCCAGACTGCCTCCACCCCGCACCAGCGCGATCACATCCACCCGCGGCATGATCCGGGCGGCCGTCGCGAGCGCGACGGCGAGTTCATCCGCGGCGCCGGCCCCCTGCACCCGCGAGGGCACCACGATCACCTCGCCGGCCCGCCAGCGGGAGAGCAACGCCTTGAGGAAGTCGGCAATGGCGGCCCCGGTGGGGCTGGTGACGACGGCGATCCGTCGCGGAAAGGCCGGCAGCGGCCGCTTGCGGGCGGGAGCGAAGATCCCTTCGCGGTCGAGCGTGGCATGGAGCTTTCGCAGCCGTGCCTCCAGGGCGCCCGTGCCCACGGCATGAAGGCGGTCGATCGTGAGCTGATAGGTGCCGCGGGGCGGGTAGACCTCGAGCCGCCCGTGGCAGATGACCTCGAGGCCGTCGGCAGGCTCGATGGCCAACGCCTGCCGCGTGCCCCGCCAGATCACCGCCCGCAACACCGCCTCGTCGTCTTTGAGCGACAGATAGATGTGGCCGCTGGAGGCACGGACGAGGTTGGAGATCTCGCCGCTCACCCAGACGTCGGCAAACCGGCTCTCGAGCTGCTCCTTGACGCGGCGGGTCACCTCCGACACGCTCATGGCCTCCGGCGGCGCCGGATCGCGTTCGGTCGGCAGCGTGTCGCTGAAGGCTTCGCTCATGCGACAAGTGTATCAGGTGTCTTGCGATGACAGCACAATCGGGTGACCCGCCAGCGACCGCCTCGGAGCCGCCCCGCGGGGCGTTGCTGGTCGTCTTTCTCACCGTCTTCATCGATCTGCTCGGCTTCGGGATCGTGCTGCCGGTGATGCCCCGGCAGGCCGAGCCCTACCTGCAGTCGCTCGGGCTGCCGCCGGCCGGCATCGGCGCGATGATCGGCGTGTTGTTCTCCGTCTTCTCGCTGATGCAGTTTGTCTTCAGCCCGATCTGGGGCCGGCTGTCGGATCGCATCGGCCGGCGGCCGCTCCTCATCCTCAGCCTGCTGGGATCGGTGGTCTTCTATGCACTCTATGCCTACGCCGTCACCTTTCCCGAGACGCAGGCCACCACCGCCATCGCCCTCATGCTCCTCTCGCGGATCGGGGCCGGGATCGCCGGGGCGAGTGTCGGCACGGCGGCGGCGGTGATCGCCGATTGCACGCCGCCCGAGAAGCGGGCCCGCGGCATGGCCTTGATCGGGATCGCCTTCGGTGCCGGCTTCACGCTCGGCCCGCTGATCGCCTACTTCGGCCTCGCGCTCTTTCAGCAGCAGCCGTGGGGCGTGGGCGCGCTTGCCTCGCTGCTCTCGTTGGTCGCTCTGTTGATCGCCGTGTTCGTGTTTCAGGAAACCCGTCGGCCGGGGGCGCGAAACGCCAAGGAGTTTTTCAGTCTTTCGCGGACGGCCGCCGTGCTCGGTATTCCCGCGGTGGGGGCCCTCGTACTGACCTACCTCCTCTCGATCTTCGCCTTTGCCAACTTCGAGGCCACGCTCGCCCGGCTGACGAAGCAGTCATTCGGCATGAGCGACGACGACAACTTCCTGGTCTTCGCCTTCATCGGCGTGGTGTTGATGATCGCCGGCGGTCTCTACCGGCCGCTTGCCAAGCGTCTGCCGGAGGGGCGGCTCCTCGCCGCGGGCGTCGCCTTGATGATCGTGGGCTTGGGCGGGCTGGGGGTCGTGGCCGCGGCGGTGCATCGGCAGGCGGATGCCGGTCGCGTGCCGGCGCTCCTGGAGA
>CAYZFV010000097.1:0-4514 GCA_964477765.1 uncultured Candidatus Kuenenia sp. | reverse complement strand
GGGGGGGGGGGGCGGTTTCCGCGGCCGGGGCGGGGGGGGGGGGGGGGGGGCGAGGGGGGGGGGGCGCCCCCGCATGCCGCGCCAGCGCCGTGGCCGTCTCGGTGCTCAGGGCGGCCAGCCCATCGAGAAAGAGCACGTCGGCATGGGGGGCGAGGGCCGCCGCCGCCTCGGGATCGAGCCAGGCGATCCGCGCGAAGGAAAGCGGCGCTTTCAGCGGGGCAAGGGCGGCGGCCGTTTCCGCCGGAAGGCCGGCGAGGCCATCGAGGGCGAGTGACTTGCCGAGCGAGGCGAGTTTTGCGGCCGCCTCCGGTGAGAGTCGCTCGAGGTCGGGCAGGATCGTGGGGTGGCCGGCCGCCGCGATCATGGCGGCGGTTGCCTCATCGAGCCGGGTCACCCCCGCCAAGGTCAGGTGGCCTGCTGCGTGCGCTTCCAGGCGGGCTGCCACGTCGCCCTCCGCGGCTCCCGCCTGGCCGCCGGCGAAGAGGATTGCCGCGATGAGGAGTCCTATTCGCAGAAACAGGCCGGGTCGGAAGAGCATCATGAAGCCTCCCGGCGGCCCGTGGCCGAATCGGAGCCATCCTTCGACTTGTCCGACACCGCCTTGGCTTCGTCGCTCTCCGCGGGGGGAGCCTCCTCGATCGCCCCTCCCGGTTCGCCGGCTGTTGTGGCCACCAGGCCCGCCGGCGGCGGAAACGCCCGGGCCGGATCGAGGCCTGCGGCCGCTGCCTGCTCCACGAGGGTTTTTTCCAGCGCCGCCCAACTTCGTTCCTTCAGTTGATCCGGGGCGAGCGCCCAGATTCTGGCCCGCTCCAGAACCGCCCCGTTGTTTTGCGTCATCATCCGTTCGAAGCTGGTGGCGAAGAGGTCGGAAAATGAGCCGAGGCGATTGTTCTTGAGCAAGACTTTCTCGTCGGGCTGAAGGCTTCCCTGATGTCGTTCATAGACCTTGAAGGCCATGCCGATGAACTTGTTGAACACGTCGAGGCGCCCCTTGGCGAGGCCATCGAGCAGGGCCCGCTGCACCATGCCGTCGACAAACTCCCGGATCTTCGAGAGGTCGAGTTTGAGCACGCTCGCCATTCGCAGCGTCACAAACATCTCGAGCGACTCGCGGTAGATCGGCTGATCCTGTTCACCGCGGTCGCGGGCGAGCAGCACCAGTCGCTTGAAGCATTCGGCCGCCTTCCGCTCGTCGCCGTAGAGATACGCCAACACGACCGCCTCATTGAGAAACCGCTCATAGCCCCTGGCGAGATCGGCAAACTCGGCGGGAGAGAATCCGGCCGCCGAAATACCCGCCTCCGATTCGATCAGCCGTCTCACCTCCTGGAGCGCCGCTTCGTAGGACGCGATGAAGCGGGGATCGGGAAGGAGATCGACCCGGTCGGTGACGCCGTCGTATTCGATGCGGCCCACCCGCATCAGGTCGGCGATCGAGGCCATCCGGGTGCGGACGATGAGGAGTTCGTTGATGTCCTCGCGGCGGAGTTTCCGGCGGCTCACCTCGAGGCCCTGCTCGGCCCAATAGATGCTGTGGGCGTCATAATGCCGCCAGTCGAGCGGACCATACCGCTCCATGAGATCGAGCATGCGACGGGCGTCCATGTGATACTGCTCTGCCAGCACCTTCTTTTGCAGATGCGGCAGGATCACCTCAAACAGCGGGCCGGTCAGCTCCGGCTGCTGCCGCAGGGCGGCGATGAATTCCCGATTGGTGCCCGGGGGCATGCCGCCGCCGTAGAGTATCGATCCGTCGCGGGAAGCGTCGGCCATGATCACGCGGCCCACCATCCGCAGGAATGCCTCGTCGGGCAGGGCGCCGTGGGCGGTCATCAGGTCGAGCACTTCCCGGAGGTCGGCCCGCTCGGCGGCGGCGGCAAGATCGTCGGGGGCCTCGGCGATCCGGCGAAACGATTCGATCACCTCGGGCGTCGTCTTGCCGGCCGTCAGGTCGCCGAGCACCTCCTGCATGTCGCTCGCCACCCGGGCCTTGAAATACCAATGCTCCTGATCGACCTTGTTTCCCACCTTGTTGTGGAAGATGAAGGCCAGCATGTCGCAGAGTTGGGGAGCCGACGGATTGAGTTGCAGGCCGCGGTCCCGCAGGAGCCGGATGCCGCGGTCGACCCAGGCCCAGCGTTCACTCGGCACATCCGACGCCACTGAAATGTTGTAGGCGAGGTTGTGGGCCTGAAAGGTCCAGACCTGCGGAAACCTGGGCTGCAGCGACGTGATCCACTGGGCGAGCGTCTGGGCCTCAAAATACTGGCCGAGGTTTTGGAGTTCCGCCGCCCGAATCCAGAGCACGTCGACAGCCAGCCCGCGGAAGGTGCCGAGGGCCGCCGTGGCCAGCGCCACATGCGGCGGCATGCCCTGTTGGCCCTCGAGTGACATGACCAGCTGGAGATCCTGCCGCTGCCGGGCGACCGTGCGGGCGAGAAAGCCGGCCCCCACAAGGCAGCCGATCATCACGGCCGCCGCCACCGCCTGCACCAGTCCGTCACCGGTCCCGATCGGCATGGCCGCCGTGGCCTGGTCGGTTGTCTTCGGAGGGGAAACCATGAGAGGCGCGCTCAGGAGTTTGACCGCACGAGGTCGCGACGTTCAAAGACAAACCAGCCGATCAGGCCCAGTGCCAGCGGGGCCACGAGGCCCAGCCGGAGGAGGCATTCGACGACGTTGCCGCGGGTGATCTGCATGCCGGTGGCGAGGCTCGTCACGCTGTCGAAGCGGGCAAACGACGGCACAACGGCGAGGAAGGCTTCGCCGAAGAGGGCCATCACCACCTTGACGGCCCCCCAGTAGTCGCCGAGTTTGATGAAGTCGCGAAACACCGCCGAGCGGAGGGCGACCATGTCGGAAAGCGTGGCGTTTTCCAGATCGAGCCCGGTGTAGATGTCGACGGCATCGCCGAGGTAGCCGCTGCCGATCGCCGCGATGAACATCATCAGGCCGAGGAGCGCCGCCACAGGAAAGCCGAGCCCGGTGGCCGCAGCCACGCCGATCGCCGCGATCGTCACAAGTTTCAGCCACATCTCCACGAGGTTCCGCACATAGTTGCCTTCGAAGCTGCCGACGGCGTAGAGCACCTGCAGCCCCTGCCCCGGTGAAAAATTGATGCTCGTGGGCACCTTCTCGCCCGGAGGGATGGCGTTGCGATTGGCGATCCGCATTTTCAAAACACCCGCGTCGTCGATCTCCCGAGTGGGCAACGTGATCGTATGCAGCGTGCGGCTGGCGAGCGTGTAGGCGAGGTGCTGGCCCTCGGACGAGACGGGATAGGGGCGGTCATTGAGCCACAGGGCGAAGCTCACGTCGGCCCGATCCATGGTGGCGTTGTCGGCATGCGGCTTGAGTTGCAGCTGAAACGTGTCGCCGGCGGTCTTCGCCGGCCCGAGCCCGCGGAAGACATATTCCCCCTGCTTGTCGGCGGTGACGGTATGCCATTGCCAGATCAGTTCGTGACGAATGCGGCCCGCCTGCTGACCGGCGTTGCCGGTGCCGAGGAAGTCGGGATTTTCCTTGCGGATGCGGTCGATCTCGCGGGCCATGTCGCGCTCGAAGTCGGCGCCCCGCGGATGCTCGGGGAGCACACTCGTGCGGGCGGTGAGCACCTGCGACCCGACGGCCGTCCGATCGGCCTCATCGGCGGGAGCACGCGCCAGCATCCGAGTAAACGTGTACACGCCGGCTCCGGCGACGGCGACCAGCAGCAGATTGAGCAGTACGAGTCCGAGCCACTTGCCCACCAGAAACTCCGCCCGCGTGATCGGCTTCGTGAGCGTCATGTGGATCCGATTGGTGTCGATGTCTCCGCAGATGCTGCCGCAGGCGAGAAACACCGTGAGCAGGCCGAGGATGAAGCCGGTGCCGCCGAGCGCCCACGAGAGCAGAAACTGCAGCCGGTATTCGAGCCGCTCGGTCGGATCGAGCAACAGCGGCAAGAGGGGGAGCGTCACCAGCAGCAGCACCACGAGCACCAGGCCCACCCGCATTCGCAACGCCTCATCGAGCGTGGTCCTCGCCACCGCGGTGATGCCGGTCGATGCGGTGAGGAGCCCGCGGATGGCGGCCAGACCAAGCAGAAAGCCCCCGGCCATCGCCGTGATGCCACCGAGCCCAAACGTGGTGCCATACCACTCGCGTCGCCAGGCAAACCAGACACAGGCGGCGAGGCCCAGAGCCGCCGCGAAGGCGGTGGCTGCGAAGCGATGCTGCGGCGCCGCCTTGAAAACCCGATGGGCCCACCACACGCCCGCACCGGCCGTCGCCAGCTGGAGAATCGCTCCCAGCGCTGGAGATATCCCGCGGGCGGCGGCCTCGGCGAGGGCTCCTCCACCGAGGAGGAAGGCGAGTTCGATGGCCGTCGCCGTCCACGCCGCCGGTGTGGCGACGGAAAACATCGACCGCAGCACCAGCCCGACGCCCACCGCTGCCGCGCAGCCCCGTGCGGCCCAGGCCGCCGACGCGGCGTCTTGCGCCGCCAGCAGACGGGCGGCAAACTCCCCCACCGC
>CAYZFV010000096.1:0-2561 GCA_964477765.1 uncultured Candidatus Kuenenia sp. | reverse complement strand
GGCGGCCGGGCAGAAACACCCGCCGGGGAGCAGGATCAATGACCATCTCGGCAAGCCGCGCCGCGAATATCATTCGTGCAGCCGTCATCGTGCTCGCCGCCGTCGTGGCTCCACTCGGGCTGATCGGGCCGCGGGCTGTTGGTGAGCCGATCGGCCTGGCAGAGGAGCGGGCCTTCCGGGCCGCGGCGGCTCGCGTGGCAGACGCCGTGGTGCGGGTGGAAGCGACCGGTGTGTCGGCGGCGGCGGTCGACGGACCGGCTGAGGCGGCACCGGCCAGCGGACCTTCGACGGGGCTTGTGGTCGATCCGGCAGGCTGGATCATCACCACGGCCTTCGCCGTTCCCGACGACGTGCAACAGGCGATCGTGGTGGTGCCCGCGGCGGCGACGGGCGCTCCCGCGCGGCTGGCGGCCCGTGTGGTGGGGCGAGATTCGTCGCGGGGGGTCGTGCTCCTCAAGGTGGAGCCACCGGCACCAATGGCAGCTGTGGGCGAGGGCGTTCCGAGGGAGAGCCTGAGCGTGGGCCAGTGGACGATCGCCGTGGCCCGTGGCTGGGACCTGAGCACGCCCAACATCGCCGTGGGGGTGGTGTCGGCGGTGAACCGCGGCTGGGGCAGGGCCGTGCAGACCGATGCGGCCGTGTCGCCGGCCAACTACGGCGGCGCGCTGGTCGACATTCGTGGTGACGTGATCGGCATGCTCGCACCCCTCCCGGCTGAAACGGCCGGCATGATGCTCGGCACGGAACTCTATGACTCGGGGATCGGGTTTGCCGTGCCGCTGGAGGACATTCGCCGGGTGCTTCCGCGGCTCGAGGCCGGTGAGACGCTCGTTCCCGGCGTGCTCGGGATCTCCTATCGCTCGCGCGACGTCTTCACCGGAGTGCCGATCATCGCCACCAGCCGGCCCGGATCTCCCGCCGCCGAGGCCGGCATGCAGCCGGGCGACACGATCGTGGCCATCGATGGCCGGCCGGTCTCCCGGATCGCCGAGGTGCGACATGCCCTCGCGCCCCGGTATGCCGGTGACGAGGTCGAGATCGTCGTCGAGCGGCGCGACCCGGAGGACGAGAAGGCTGCTCGGCGGATCGAAATGCGAACCCGGCTCGTGACCACGCTGCCTCCCTGGCGGCGGGCCGTGGTGGGTATCGTGCCGCGGCGGGTGGCGATGTCGTCGGGAAAAGATCAGAGCGACACGCCGCAGCCGGTGGTCGTCGATTGGGTGTGGCCCGGCAGCCCGGCCGCCGCCGCCGGCCTCACCGCCGGCATGACCGTGCGGGCCATCACGCCTCCCGGAGACAACGCCGAGCGAGTGGATGTGACGTCGGCGACCGCGCTGGCCGGGGTGCTCGGCGGCGTCGACGTCGGCGATGCCGTCACGCTCACGGTGCGGGATGCCGACGGCAACGAAAAGCCGTATCGACTCACCACGATCGCGATGCCGACCGACGTGCCCGCCGAGACGCCGACCCGACCCGCGACGCCCGATCCGGCGGGCGTGGTGAAACTCGAGGCGGCTGAAGTGGCCACGCCTCCAGTGGCTGTGATCCCGGCCGGCGCGGCGGATGATCCTGTCGGTGTGCTTGTCTATTTCGGGCGGCCCCAGGGGCCGGTCGCCGCCGCCGAGGCGGCTGCCTGGCGGGATGCTGCCAACCGCTACGGGGTGGCCGTGATTCTGCCCGGCTCGACCGATCCTCAGCGGTGGAGCCGCGATGACATCCGGGGCGTGGCCCGCAGCATCGATTCGCTCCGTGGGCGGCGGGCGATCGATCCCTCGCGACTTGCGCTCGCCGGTTCGGGGGCCGGTGGGGCCTTTGCCTGGCTGGCGGCCGAGACGCTCGGGCCCGTTTTCCGCGGCGTCGCCGTTCTCGACGCCGCCCTGCCGCGGCAGGCCACCGTGGAGCCCGCGGAGCCGGGCCGCTTTCGGTGGGTCATCTTCGACCCGCCGCGGACCGACGGCAAACTGCCGCCGCGGATCGAAGCCGATCGCGAGCGGCTCCTGCGGGCCGGCTACGACGTGGGGTTGCTGCCCGAACGCGACGCCACAACGCTCCCCGTCGAGACGCTCTGTAGTTTCGTGGAAGCGGTCGGCCTGTTATAGCTCGGAGCGACCGGGGGTTGGTGTGAGGGCCGAGCGACTCACTTTCGACCAGTAGCGGGAGAATCGGCCGAGGTCGGTCACCCGCGAGCGGTCGCAGAAGGGGGGCTCGTCGATCACGTGCACCGGTAACTCGGCGGCGATGGCTGCGGCGGCGGCTCGCGTGGCAGGACAGGGGGTCGAGGCGACGGCCACGTGGTCGCAGCCTTGGTGGCGGACGACGAGCGGCACCGCTTCCTGCGGAGCCGCGTGCACCACCTCCACGCCTTCGATCTCGGCGAGACAGTCGAAGACGAATGCCAGCCGCTTGAGCGTCGGCTGCTCCGCGGCGAGCCAGGCCGGATCGAGCACAAACAGCCGTGGGGCCGTAGGGTGGCGGAGGGCAGCGGGGCTGGTGACGGCGAGTGAATCGAGCGTGAGCCATACCAGTGGCCGGCCCGGCGGCTCATCCCGGCTGAGCCGCCA
>CAYZFV010000095.1:0-6249 GCA_964477765.1 uncultured Candidatus Kuenenia sp. | reverse complement strand
GCGGTTTGGCCCCACGCTCTACCGCCACGAGGCGATCCGCGCGGCGCTCGATGCGGTGGTCCGCGATCCGGAGAGTGCCCGGGCCAACCGGCTGAGCGTGCTGTTGGGCAATCATCTCTTTCCACAGTCGATGACGGTCACGCACGTTTTGTGGGCGATGTTTGGCATCCTGCCGGTGGGGGTCGTGCAGCCGCCGCATCGGCATCAGTCGGTGGCGGTCGATCTGGTCGTCGACGCCAAGCCGGGCTGCTACACGATGGTGGGGCGGAAGCTGGCCGCCGACGGCTCGATTGCCGACGGCGAGCGATTCGACTGGGAGCCGCATTCGGTGTTTATCACGCCGCCGGGCCTGTGGCACTCGCATCACAACGAGTCAGGCCAGCCGGCTCACATCCTGCCGATCCAGGACGCGGGGCTGCATACCTATCTGCGAACCCTGAGCATCCTCTTCAGCCGCCGCTCGGCGACCGGCCACGACGTGGTCGAAGATGCGGGCTGAGAGGGCTCCTTCGTCAGAAAGAACGGGCTTGTGGCGATCGCCTGCACGCGGGAGTGTTCGGCCCGCACGAGGCGGGGCGTTCAGCCGTCGGGCGTGTCGATCAGATGCTGTAGCCGCGTCGCCAGCTCCGGCGGATAGCGGGTGGGCCACGACGCGTCGATGAGCCCGATCTCGAGCATGTCGCGGAGATGCGTCTTGTCCTTGTCGCGATACGACGTGAGCTTCATCCGCACGAGCGCTTCGAGCGACAGCACGCGGTAGGATTTGAAGGACACGCTCTCGTCGGTGTCGGGCACGACGGCCGCGTACTCAGGGCGGACCTTCTCACCAGAAAAGATCACATGCACCGCATTGCGGGCCTTGGCACCGGGGCCATCGAGAAACATGTCGATGCCGGCTGAATGGCGGTGCTGGAAACCGGCCCGTGCAAGGGCCTCGGAAGCTCGGCCGAGATCCTCACGCCGCAGGACGATGTCGACGTCTTGCGTGAACCGTACGGCCGACTCGTCGACCTGTTCCACCCAGGCCATCACGGCGTTGCCGCCGATCACGGCATAGGGAATCCGCGCCGCCTCCAGGGCCGCGGTCGAGCGCAACAGACGGTCTCGAACCTTCTCCACGGCTCGCTCCATGCGATCAAGGGCCAGCAGGCCATCAAAGTCGGACATCGCACGCTCCTGGAAAAAGTCAATGATACCTTCAGTCAGGAAAAACGGGCACCAAGCAAACTTTCGGCCCTGCGAATCAGACGTTCGTTCTATGGCGGGAGAGTGAGAACCGCAGTAGTGTTTTAGCTTCGTGTTCCCGACAAACACAGTTCAAGGTGATCCATGCCTCCTCGCTTGCCAGTGACGACACTCACAGCGGTCGTTGTCGCCCTGATCTGCCAGACCGGGATGGTCGGTTCCATGTCGGCCAGCGAGGTCCAGCCTGCCGCTCCTGTCCGTTCGCCGTGGCAGCCACCACCGAAGGCGCTGCCCGTCTGGGACATGGACCTGCTCCGCCGGCCACCCGCCATGCAGCCGGCGGCGGAGGCGGCCGCCGAAGGTGTGCAGGCGATCTGGATTGATGCGCTCCCCTTGCAGGGCCGGCCGACCAAGGCGTTCGCTTATCTGGGGATGCCCGCCATGCCTGCCGATGCCGATGACGCGAAGCCCGCCGGACCGGAAAAAAAGGTTCCGGGCGTCGTGCTCGTGCATGGCGGCGGCGGCACCGCCTTCGCCGACTGGGTGAAGATGTGGACGGCCCGCGGTTACGCCGCGATCGCGGTCGATCTCGAGGGGCAGATCCCGACCCGGGACGCGACAGGGAAGGCCTGGATTCGCACCGACTCGCTCGGTCATGCCTGGGGCGGCGGGCCGGCCCGGCATGGCAACGCTTTTGGTGACGCGATCGATCGGTCGTTTGAGGAACAGTGGCCCTACCATGCCGTGGCCGACACGATCCTTGCCTACTCGCTCCTTGCCTCGCGGCCCGAGGTCGATCCGGCCCGCATCGGCCTGGTCGGTATCTCCTGGGGCTCGGTCGTCTGCTCGATCGTGGGCGGCATCGACGATCGGCCGGCCTTCGTCGTGCCGCAATACATCGGCGGCTTTCTCAATCTCGACAGTGCGTGGTGCGAGTTCATGAAGCAGAGGCCCGAAACCTGGGTCTGGGATCCGGCCAATTTTTACGCCGGCCCGGCCACTGACCGGAACACGAAATGGCTCTGGATCAACGGGTCCAACGATGCCTACGGCACACCGCCGATGATGAACGCTTCGCAGGAGGCGACTGCGCCGCGATCATGGCTGACGATCTCGCCGACGCTCGGCCATGGCCATATCTGGGCCGCCGACAAGGTGGGCGAAATCTACGCCTTCGCCGACGCCGTGACGCGCGGGAAGCCGCAGCTCGCCCAGCTCACCCGCACCGATTGGCGGCCCGATGCGGTGGATCTCGCCTGGACGGGCGGGCCGCCGATCGTGAAGACGCAATGGGTGTATGCCACGCTGCCGCAGCCCGACATGACGTTTGCACCGCCCGGCACGCGGACCGACTGGCCGAAGGTGAAATACACCGCGGCCGACGCGGCGATCACGCCCGTCGCCGGCAGCGAGCCGGGCACGTTCACCGCCACGCTGCCGCGGCCGGACGGCATGGTGACCGGCTGGGTCAACCTGATCGATGATCGTGGCCTTGCCGTGTCGTCGCGGCTGCTCCCGCCGCCGCTGAGTGAGTTTCCCGCCAATCGCTGAATGGCGTGCAAAAATCGAGCACCACCGGTGTCGTAGGAAGTTGAACAATAGTATGTGTCATGTTCGGCAATAGGAAAGATGGATCCCATGCGGTTGACAGTCATTGCGATAACTATCTGCGGCTCCCTGGCGGTCGGCGCCGCCTGTTCAGCAGACGGGGGCGAGAGGATGAATTCTCCCGCCGCTTCTCCGGCTCGGGTATTCAACGCGCTCGATTACGGCGCTGTCTGCGCCGACAATCTCGGCATTGGCGGCATCGATCCGCTGAACGCGGCGTAACGCAAACTCGAGAACGTCTTCATCAACACGGATCACTACTACGTGCAGGCGTCCAAGCTGTCTAACTTGGCCGTTCAGCCAAAGAGAATTCCAGGGCCACAGCCAGCTCGCTTCTGGCCCGTGACGTGTGTCACCGATCCTTGACGTAATCGCCCGAGTCACGTTGGCTCGATGATTGGCACGCTGATAAGCATGGCACCATGCGACGGTTCAAGTGGATCGAGTGGAACCTGGAGAAGATCGCTGCCCACGCCCTATCGGCTGATGAGGTCGAGGCTGCATATAATCGGATCATCCACCTGGAGTCGCGACGGGATGGCTCGTATCGGATGCTGGCAGAGATACCGTCCGGGCGCCGTGTGTGGGTGATTTGGAGATATGACCGGGAATCTGACGAGATCCCCGACATTTTCGGCGAGGTCGATGCAGCAGTGATTTTTGTCATTACCGCCTACTAGGGAGTACCCGTGCCGATGACTCAACCAGACACACGCACTGACAATCGAAAAGCTCTCGATGAAGAGTTGGCGGCTGCTCCATCGCTGCCGATTCCTGCTCCCTCGCCGGGCGATGTGCCTCGACCGCTTGAGGCTTTTCTCCATCCGCATCGCCCCGTCGCTTTTGTTGGAATTGTGGAGAATGGCGTCGTGCGATTGTTGGATGAACGGGCATCCATCCCCGAGCACTCCCGCGTTATCGTGGTGGCATCAGATTCCGGCTGATCGAAAGAGGCTGGTCACGCCGAACAAAGCCTTGCAGCAGGCGCAAACGCCGCGTGGGTCGCGGGCCCTGCAGGTATTCAAGCAGGGTCGGCTGCTCGCCAACCCCGCGGCCTGACGGTCGGTGGGGTTTCCAAGGTTTCTTGGGGGTGGCCTTTACCTGCCAAACTCCAACACCTGCCCGTCGGCGAGAAGCTGCTCGCGGAGCGCGGCGTACGAAACCTGCTGGACCGGCAGGTCGGCATCGATCGCCAAGGCTGCGGCCGTGGCCGCCGACTGGCCGAGAATCATGAATACCGGCTCCATGCGAATGCTGCCGTAGGCAATATGACTGGCCGATACCGCCACCGGCACGAACAGGTTTTCGCATTCGCCCACCCGCGGCACGATCGCCCGATAGCTGATCGGATACGGCCCGCCCGGTGACTCTTGGATGTCGCCTTCGTTGCGGGCGTAGGCCCGGCCCGACTCGTCGTGGGCGACATACCGCTGCACGTGATGCGAGTCCATGTTGTAGGAGCCCATCCCGACGGAGTCGGGCGTCGGCGTCGACCCGCGCACGTGCGGCTCGGCGACCACGAAATCGGCCACCATCCGGCGGGCCTCACGCACGTAGATCTGATGCGGCCAGTGGCCGTTGTCGACAAACTCGTCTTTGGCCAGCCCCCACTCGGCCATTTTCGTCCGCACGTCTTCCGGCACCCGCGGGTCGTGGGTGAGGAACCAGAAATAGCCCTGCTGGTAGGCGGCGTGTTCGGCGATGATCTCCCGCCTCCGCTCGTAGGAGGCTTCCGGGTAATCGTAGTTCATGCCGATGTTGTCGGTGGAAAACGAGCCGTGGTTGTTGGTGTCGGTCTTGCCGTTGGGGGCCGGGTCAAACTTGCCGAAGACATGCCGCGAGCCGGCCTGCAGATCGCGGAGCAGAAGTTCGTAGTCAAGCGGGTCGTAGCTGGCCGGCTTGGGGAAGGGCACGCGGTTGGCAGGCACATTGGTCATGCAGAGGCGGAAGTTGTAGGCCTGGATCCGGTGGTCGCCCGTGCCCTCCTCGCCGGGGGAGCCGTCGTGGATCCGTGGGAGCAGCCCGGAGGCCGGGTCGTCGGGCACGACATACGGCGAGATTTTGTTGGTGAACTGGTGCGACTTCGCCCGCTTCGTCTGCACGCCGTTGAGCGTTTCGCCGTAAGTGGCATTGGCCTCGCGGCCGGTGGCAAACGACACCCCCGCCGCCGCCATCAGGTCGCCTTCGTACGTGGCGTCGATAAACATGCGGCCGGCGAACGTGCGGCCGTCGAGCGTGGTGATCGACACGATCCGCTCTCCATCCTTGGCGACACCCTCCCCGCGATCGAGCCAGGCATCGCGAACGATCGGAATCTCATGCTCCTGCAGCCATGCCTCAAACGTCGCCTCGGCCACCTTCGGTTCGAACACCCAGATCGCGTCGTCCTGCGGGCGGTAGTGTTTGTATTGCTCGGGCTTCTGGTGCACCCAGGCCGCGGGCGTGTCGTAATGCCGCTTGAGCCGGCGGTAAAACTCGCGGGCCAGGCCGCCGATCACTTCCTTCTTGCCACTGTCGGTCCAGCCGAGCCCGCTGCTGGAGAGGCCGCCGACATGCGTGTCGGGCGAGACGATGATCACACTCTTCCCCATCGCCTTGGCCTGCATGGCGGCGGTGATCGCGGCGCTCGTGCCACCATAGACCACGACATCGGCCGGCCGCGGAGGCTCTGCGGCGGGCGTTGCGACCGCCACGACGGCGACCGCGAGGAGTGCCGGAAGTCGGCGGAAGCAAATCATGGCAAGCATCAAAGACTTATGGGGGATTTTGGGAGACGGGGTTTACCACCGGAACCCGGGCCGCCTGGATTCAAAGCCGACGGAGCATTGCCAGCGGGTCGACGAGGCACCCCGGGAGACCGGCGGGCTCGAGTGGCTCGCCGCCGCGGTGTGTGCGTCGGGTCTCATAGAAGCCATCGCGAGGGTCACTCAAGATCGCGACACTGTGGCTCGACAGATCGACAACCCAATACTCCCGGATGCCAGCCCCGGCGTAGATCGCGGCCTTCGTCGTCATGTCGTGATCCAGGCTCGTGTCGGCGACTTCCACCACGAGCAGTGTGTCGCGAGGCCCGGGGTGGCAGGATGCATAGAAATTCTCGCGCGGTGTCAGAATGGCCAGATCGGGCTCCGGTTCGTTGAAATCATCGAGTCGCAGCGGATCCTGCACCCTCACGATCGCGGCCTCCCGTACTGCGACGATGAAATCACGCGCCAGGCGGCTGACCACGGCCGCATGCAGGCTGCCGATGGGTGACATGTCGAGGATCTCCCCATTGATGAGTTCGACCCGAACTCCAGGGCCGATGATGCCAGCGTCTGCCATGCGTTCGTAGGCACTGACGGTCAGCCGATGTCGGCTCACGGCGGATGTTGGCGACGAGGCTGTGGCCATGAGGAATCCCTGTGAAGAGAGGATAGCCCGGTCAATGGCACTGCCGCAAGCATCGCCCGACTG
>CAYZFV010000094.1:0-3683 GCA_964477765.1 uncultured Candidatus Kuenenia sp. | reverse complement strand
ATTTCCCGCGGTGCAACAAATTCTTGTGGCGGGCCAGCCCTGCCGTTGACCAGCGAGAGGTTCTCGGCGGGCAACGCCAACCCTGAGCCCCAGAAGAGCACGTAGCCTGTTCGCCACGAGAGCCAGCGATTGATGGCGATGTCGCCATACATTCCCACCTCACCAAAGAACGCGACCTGATTGCCGACCACTGTCTCTGGGGCGACAGCACCGACACCGTTCGTTCCGCTGGCCCGCTGATACGCGTGGTTTCCGTAGATACCCGCCTTCCCGATACCGTTGAGCCGAAACCGGCCGCCGGCATTCCAGAAGAGAAGATCGGCACCGATCTGGCTGCCATAGAGATCGTTGCCTGTCAGGCCATCCACTGTGAACGCCTGACCCTGGCCGTTCAAACCGCTGAGCCGGGCAGCCTGATTCCACTCCACCCAGCGGAAGCCGAGGAGCCACGTGAGCACTTCGTTGTTGCGCCACCGCCAATTGAGTTCGGCGCTCTTGAACTGGCCGTCGGTCAGCAGGGTCGCGGACTGAACATCGGTAGGCACGGGAGGATTCGGTAGCGTCACCGACTGATAAGGACCAGCCGTCGCCGTCACCTCCCCATCAAACCCGTTCACCCAGAAATAGTTGCCTTCGATCGCGTGGCAGGGATCGAGATTGTAGAAGAGGCCGAATCGCGGCCCGGCTCCCATCCGGGTCTGGGCCTGATTGGCATCGAGCGCCGTCACCCCACCGGACTGGAGGAGCGGCCGGCTCGGGATGTTGCCCTGCCACAGCATGAGGGCGTCGACCTGGGCGGTCCAATAATGACAGTTGTCGTGGCAGCGGCCGAAGATCCGGTTGATCCAGCCCTCGTCTGAGTTGCAGGTGCTGCAACCGCCGGAGCAACCCGGGGTGTCGCAGCAGGCGAGGCCGTCGGCCGACCAGCCCATGCTGCCGACATCCGCATCGGAGATCACCACCTCTCCGGCTGCCATCTCGGGTGAATGAATCAGCACCGACTCGTGGGGCACCCCGCCGGTGGGAACCATGTAGCCGTCGAATCCTGCCGCCTGCAGGCCACAGGCCGTGGCCGCAATCATCAGCGACGCGATCAACCTGCCAAAATCGTTGTCCATATTCATGACGCTCCAGCCCCCGAGAAAAAACCCGTTGGTGGCATATTCGGCAGCCGGTCGTACCGGTCGTGACCACGGCACCTGACGTTCTGATCACGAGACCCGGGAGAGTTGGCTAAACTCCGGTGACTTTTCGGCAGCCATCACCCCGCAGATCCTCCCCATTTTCCACCACCATGTCAGCCAGTCGTCCACGGATCGTCTCGTTGTTGCCCGCCGCCACGGAGATCGTGGCCGCTTTGGGCCTGACCGACCAGCTCGTGGGACGATCGCACGAATGCGACGAGCCGGAAGCGGTGCAGGCTCTGCCGGCACTCACGGCCCCGCGGATCGACCCGACGCTCTCCAGCGGTGGCATCCACGAGCAGGTCAAACAGGCCAGCGGCCCGCTCTTTGCCTTGGATAGCGAGCAGCTTGCCGCGCTCGCCCCCGATCTCGTGCTCACGCAGGCCACCTGCGCCGTGTGTGCCATCGCCGAGGACGACGTGGCGGCGGCCGTCCGAAAAAGCGGTGTGGCGACACAGGTGATCGCGTTGTCCCCGACGACGCTCGATGACATGTTTCGCGACATCCTCACCGTCGGTGAGGCGACCGGGCGGCGCGAGCAGGCAGAGGAGGTCGTGCCGCATTTGATACGCCGCTGCGACGTGATCGCCGAACGCGTCGAGCCGGGCCCTACGACGGCCGTGATCGAGTGGCTCGACCCCCCGATGGCCGCGGGCAACTGGGTGCCGGAGATGGTGCGACTGGCCGGTGGTCGTGATGTGCTCGGCAAGGATGGGGCCCATTCGCACTGGATCAACTGGGCCGACGTGGCGGCGGCCGATCCGGACGTGATCGTGCTGATTCCGTGCGGCTTCACGCTCGATCGGGCGGTGGCCGAAGCCCGGTCGCCTGCAGTGTGGCCGCACCTGGAGCCGCTTCGGGCCGTCCGGGAAGGGCGGGCCTGGGTGATCGACGGCCATCATCTCTTCAACCGGCCCGGGCCCCGGCTCGTCGATTCGCTCGAAGTGCTGGCCGAGGTGCTCCACCCGGAAGCGTTTTCGTTTCCTGTGACCCAACGGTTTGCGAAGAGACTCTCGACACCTGAATAGCCCGGTGGCCTGCGGCAACGCCGACTTGCAGGTCAGCCCGCCGGCTTGCGCCTGGCGGCTTTCCGGGCACCCGCTCGCGCCCGACCCAACCAGCACCGGGCGCTAGCCCGGTGACTACTTCAGATCTGCCGGCTTCATACCCTTCTTGTGTCCGCCGCTCTTGAAGGGCCTCGGCTCATACGTGCCGACGATGTCCACATTCGAGGCCGACAGGATTTGGCTCTCCAGCCCGAGCGCCCAATAGCAGCCGTTGACGACGAGTCGCCGGGTGCCGGCAGCGGCCAGATCGGTCGACGAACCCATCGTGGTCGTGAACACACGCCCCTGCGGCCCGCCTTCGATCCTATAGGTCTTCGTCCAGGCAATCGGCATCATCGGGTCGTTCTTCTTGGCATCCTCGCCGGTCACGACGGGCGCGTCGGGCGTCATCCCCTCGAGCACCTGCCCCAGCACAAGCGGCTGCGAGTCACCCGGCAGCGGCAGCCGCACGCCGTACACGTCGGTCGGGCCCCAAATGTCGCCATCCTTGATGCCGCGGACGATCGGATGATCCTCCGCCCCCGGGGCAATCAGCCCCCGAGTGCTTTCGTGGCCGTGGTGACCGTGATGGTTGATCCAGGTCTCCCCGAGCACCTGCCGGCCGAATCCCTCGGGAAATGTCTCGGTTTTGTTGTTCCAGCTGTAATGGGCATAGGTGGATTCCTTCGGAAGGTTGAAGGCATGGGTCGCCGTCCGCATCCCCACCACCGGCTTGCCGGCCTTGAGGTAGTCGTCGATCTCCTTCATCTGCCCGTCGGGCAGATTGCGAAACCGCGTGGCGATCACCATCAGGTCGGCCTTCCGCAAGGCTTCGAGCCCGGGCACGTTTTTCTGGTTCATGGGGTTGATCTCCCCCGTGTCGGGATCGATCGCATAGAGCACCGTGCAGTCAAACCCATGGTGTGTGGCCAGAATCTTCGCCAGCTGCGTGAGCCCCTCCTCGCTGCGGTATTCCTCGTCACCACTCACGAGCACGACATGCTTCCCCTTCCCCGGCCCGTCGCCCCCCGAAAGCGAAAGCCACGGCTCGGCAGACACAGGGAACGCAACCACGGCAAGAACAAGAGCGATCGCAAGACGCATAAACGCCTCCACAAGTAGACAGTCTTCAGCCTGGCGGCATCACAGTATTTTTTCCAACCGACAGGCTGCGGCCCGCCTCGCTCAGCTGAGAATACCTTTTACGACGTGGCCGTGCACGTCGGTCAGCCGGAAGTCACGCCCCTGGTAGCGGAAGGTGAGCCGCTCGTGGTCGAGGCCGAGGCAGTGGAGGATCGTGGCCTGGAGATCGTGCACATGCACTTCGTCGCGGGCCACGTGAAAGCCGAGTTCATCGGTCTCGCCGTAGGTGATGCCCCCCCGGATGCCGCCGCCGGCCAGCCACATCGTGAAGGCATTGGGATGATGGTCGCGGCCCAGCGAGCGGCCGAGC
>CAYZFV010000093.1:0-7956 GCA_964477765.1 uncultured Candidatus Kuenenia sp. | reverse complement strand
ACGCCAACGCTCCTCGAGCGTTCGCCGACCCCCGAGCCTACCTCTCCAATTTTGGCAGATTGTCGCTTCAGTGAGCCTGAATGCGTTCGATTTCTCGCTTACAGCTGACCGGGGTCGGCGAAGGCTGCGGCCAGCGCAGGATTCAACCAGGCCTTGCGGGTCGGACTGGTGCCGCTCTCCGGATCGCCGGCCAGATTGTCGGCCTCGATCAACGCCGCCACCATCGTGGCAAACGCCTGCTCCTGGGCCGATGCGCCGGCCAGCGCCTGCTTGAGAAGCACGTTGTCATGCGCCGCGACGAGCCCCGACACGTCAGCCAGCTCAAACATCCGGGCCTGACGGTGGTGCCGCAGGAGGGCGCGGCCGGGAGCCGGTGCCGACGGTGCCACCGGGCCGTACTGGCCCGGAGATCCCAGTTCTGCCGCGGCTCCCGTGACCATCGCCGCGTCGAGCATGGAAATGGCGGTGTTTTCGGTCACGTCACCGACGATCCGCGGATCGAGGCGGGGGTAGGCCGCGAAGCCGGAGTCGAGTTGCATGGCCACACGGGAGATCAGCCCGCCATCAACCGCCGACAACTGGCCGTCGGCCGTCGCATCACCGAGCCGGGCGATCACCTGCACGGCTGCATGGCCGGCTGCCGACAGCAAGCCGCCATTGGCCTCGATTTCACCGACGGTGATCAGGGCCTCCGCTCCCGCGGCCGCGTCGCTCGGCACGGCCCCGCGGAGATGCGCCAGCGTCACCCGACCGGCCGGAAGTGGCGTGGTGCTTGTCATGTCGATGACGAGCCGGCCGTCGCCTGCGTCTTGCACGGTCAGGACGGTATCCGCCGGCAGACCGGCCGCCAGATCGATGCCGTAGAGATCGAACAGTTCCACGTCGTGGGTGACGACGAACTGGAGACTGGTCACATCACCGGCCGACTCGAACTGGAGAGGAATACCGGCCGTCGTGGTCATCGTGAGATTGACCACCTCGCCCGGAGCCCGGGCGAAACTTCGCAGGCTGACCCGCACGTCGGGCGTTGCCACGACCGTGAATGTCGCCACGAAGTCATCTCCGGCCACCTCGTCCTGATCGCCGTCGAGCAGGTGGCCGTCGGTGGTGCGGAACGCTTTTTCTCCGCTGACCAGCCGCAGGTCGTAGGTGTCGGCGAACAGCCGTTGGCTGGCCGCGAAAGAGAGCCCCGTGCCGGCGGCGTCGACCACGAGCGATCCGGCGACGGGGCCGGTATCGCGGCCGACAAGCGTGACGTCGGCGGCCCCGAGCAGGTCGAGCGCGTCGTAGAGGTTGAGCGTGTCCACATCAAGGGCATGACTGAAGGCGATGTCGAGCCGATTGTCGACGACCGAGAGGCCGGTGACGGTGAACGTCTCGACGACGTTGATGATGTCGATCACCACCACCTGCTCCACCCATTCACCCTGGACATCGGTGGCCCGGACCCGGATCGAATGGCTGGCCTGCGTCTCGAAATCGAAAGCCGCGCCGGCCACGAGGCGATCACCGTCGATGGCGAAAAGCGGGTTGCCAGAATCACCCTCACCGGCCACGATTTCATAGACAAACGCGTCGCCGAAGTCGGGATCGATCGCCGCGAGCGTGCCCACCACGGTGCCCGTCGCGGCATTCTCCTCGATCCCGTCGCCCGACAGGAGCACGGCCTCGGGGGGCCGATTCCCCGCCGCCGCGACATGCACGCCGTCATCATCGACAGCCTCCATGCCCCCTTCGTTGATGCTCACGGCACGGACATCGAGCAGGTGACTACGACCCGCCTCCGCGGTCGCCGGCACGCTCGCCCGCAGCCGGGCAAAGGTCTCGGTGCCGGCACCGAGCGCGACGGGTGAGAAAAAGCCGATCAACGCCCGCCCCGGGGCGAGCACGTTGATCAGAGCCGTCGCCCCCGCAGGCAGGCCGTCGGCCACCTCTACGCCGGCCACGGTGAGCAGGCCCGGGTCATAGACCAACTCCATTTCGATCGCCATCACGCCGGCATCGGCCGATACGAAAAGCGGAATGCCACCCCCGGGCACCCCGGGCAGATTCACCTCTTCGCCCGCCTGTTGAAACACTCCGGGCAGGCCGACGATGGCCGTGCCGACCGGCAGAAGCGGCACACTGAACGTGGCCACATAGGCATCCCCCGCGGTGCCGTCGTCATTGCCGTCGAGCAGTGCCCCCGAGGCACTCACCACGCCGGTCGCACCGCTCCGGATCCGCAGTTCATAATCCCCCGGAGCCAGCGTGCCATCCCCGACGACAAACCGAAATCCGTCACCGGCGGCATTGATCACCAGCGCGCCATCGACCGCCACTCCCGCGGCGTCTACCAGCATCACATCGACCTCCTCGACAGGCATGTTTCGCCCATGCAGGCCGAGTTCCGCGAGATCGAGCGGCTGATTGAAACCCACCGTCACGCCGTCGTGATCGGGCGACATCGCCGTCACGACCAGCCCCTCTTGCACGTCGGTCACGCTGATCACAAACGTTCGTTCCATGGCAGCCCCAGCCTGATCGGTAGCCCGCACCCGGATGCCGTGCACCGACTGGGCCTCAAAATCAAACACGGCCGCGGTCTCGAGTCGATCGCCGACGATCTGGTAAAGGGCGTTGTCGGCGTCCCCTTCGCCGGCGACAAGTTCGTAGGTAAAGGTGTCGTCGGCATCGGGATCGACCGCGGCAAGCATCCCCACGAGGAAGCCGCTCGGAAGGTTCTCTCCGACACTCGTTCCGGAGAACAGAATGTCTGTTGGAGCCTGATTGGCGGGAGGCTCGGGGGCGGGAGTGTGCTGCAGGTTCAGCACGATCGAACCGGCATTCATCGCATACCCGTCGACGGCGATGTGGTAGGTGGTGCCGGCCCGGGCCTCGAGCGCGATTCGGCTCTGCAGGCCCACGGCGTCGTCGTTTCTCGTAAGGCGGGTGAGCGTGCTCACCGACGAGCCGAGATACATGGCCAGCGTGGTGTCGAAATCACTCCCTACGGTGTCGATCACGACACTCCCGTCCGCCGGCGCCGTCCAGGTCCACCACACGCTCTTCCCACCGTAGAAGTTGATCGGCTCACCGGCCTCCGCCGTGGCGTCGATGTTGCTGCCAAACACCGTGGCGGAGGAACCGGTCAGTTCGAAGCGGTCGGCAAACATGTCATTGGGAGACCGACTGGCGAGGTGGAAGCCCGAGTCGGAGAGGCTGAAGTCGCTCGTGCCGAGGCTGTTGGTCGCCTTCACCCAGTAGTGATAGGTCGTACCGAGGGCCGCGGAAGCATCGGTGTAGGAGGTGGACGAGAGGCCGACCGCGAGCTGCGTGGCCGCCGTCACATCCGCCGACGCGGCCCGCCATACCTCGTAGCTGTCGGCATGAAGCGACGGACTCCACGAGATCCGCACACCGCCGAGGACCGTGCCGTCACTGGCAGACACGGCGGCGGGAGATGCCGGCACCGTCGGCTCACTCGACAGGCTGGCGAGCATCTGGGCCACGTTGAGACGGCCGCCGGTGACCATGCGGCCCGTGAGGCCGGGCTTGGCATCGACCGTGCCGAGGATCGCGGCCCGAAGTTCGGCGACCGAGAGCGTGGGGTCGACGGAAAGGGCGAGGGCCGCCGCCCCTGCGACGTGCGGCGTGGCCATGCTTGTGCCATTGTAGGAGGCATAGCCGCCACCGGGCACGGTGCTGAGAATGCTCACGCCGGGCGCGGCCAGATCGACGCTCGTCGCCCCGAAGCAGCTGAAGGAGGCGAGGGCGTCGTTGCGATCGGTCGCCGCGACGGACAGTACATCGCTCGATGTGTAGGACGACGGGTAATGGGGCGTCACGTCGTTGTCGGTGCCGGAATTGCCGGCCGCAGCGACGAAGAGGATGTCGGCTGCGGCGCCCGCTTCGATGGCATCCCGCAATGCCGTGCTGGAGCCGCCGCCCCCCCAGCTGTTGTTGGTGACGCGAATGTTGTGGCCATATTGATTCCGCATCATCGTGGCATAGTTGACGGCCCGCACGGCGTCGGCCGTGCTTCCCGACCCATTGGCATCGAGAAACTTCAGGCCCATCAACGACACGTCCCACGACACCCCGACGACACCCACACCGTTGTTGCCGGTGGCCCCGATCGTGCCCGCCACGTGGGTGCCGTGCCCCTCGTCATCGAAGGGGTCGCCATCGTTGTTGACGAAGTCATAGCCATGGACGTCATCGACGAAGCCGTTGCCGTCGTCATCGATCCCATTGCCCGGGATCTCCCCGGGGTTCACCCAGATGTTGTCAACCAGATCGGGATGGGTGGAGTCGATCCCCGTGTCGATGACTCCCACCACCACGTCTTGCGACCCGGTCGAAATCTGCCACGCCTCCGTGGCATCGATGTCGGCATCGACCGTGCCGCCCGACTGGCCGACGTTGTGCAGCCCGTAGAGGCTGCCGAAACTCGGGTCGTCGGGCGGCGACGCCGCGGTGGCTCCGAGCGAGATCATGTGGCTGGGCTCGAAATAGACGAGATCGCCGCGACCAGAAAGGGCCTCCAGGGCGTTGGCCAGGGGCGACGTCGTTTCCACGAGCAACTGCCCGGGCAGGCCCAGGCCGGCGAGCACCCGAAACCCGCCCATCGAGCCTTCGATCGCGGCCACCGCGTGCGACAAGCCGGTCATCGCCCCGAGAGCCTGCTCCGAAAACCGCACGATCCACTGCTGCACACCCGATTCGGCAGAGTGACCGGTCGTCGGAGCGGCTGATCCCTCCCCCACCGAGAAGAGGGCCGATGGCGTCCCGGCATCGGCGGCCAAACTGCCTGCCGTGGGCGTTGCGATCGTAGCGAACCAGTCGGGCGACACCCGCGTATAGTCGGCAGGCGCGGCCGAGAGCATCTGCCGAGTTTCGAGCGTTTCCGGGCTTCCCAGTCGTGACGCACGGGATTTGAGCGACCGCCGCCCGCTCATTCGCGACCGCCGAGAAGAGGCACCCGCCGACTGGCTGCGGCGGGTGACACGAGGTGAAAACACGGAAAATAGTGGGCCACTCATGGAATCTCTCCTGCTGGCTCGGCTGCAAACCTGAGTTCAAAGACTGGTTTCAAAAACCGGGAATCGCCGCCCCACGGCAGCGATTCAAAAAACCCCTCCGGGATCGACGGCGTTGCAGAGCAGATGCCGTTCCTTCCGAAGCCCGCCAGCCAAATTCTCGCAGATGCCGTGACAGGCGGGAATGAGCGGCCTTCCGCGGCGGGCCAAACCGCCCTCCCAGCCGTGGCCGCGGTAGAATGGAACAGGCTGCGGCATTTTGCCGCGCGGGCCGAGGGGTCGCCGCACCGAGGCCGCGATCGTGATCAGCCCACTCGGAGCAAATCTTCGACGCGGCGAATTGCTTCTTCGGCATCCCACGCCGCATCAGCCAGCTGCACGCTCTCGTGGCGTGCCAGCCAGGCAGAGACGGTTTTCTGGGCGGTGATCACCGTGGAATGACTCCGCCGGCCGAAGTAGCTGCCGATGTCGGTCAGTGCCGAAGCGGTGTGTTTACGGGCCAGAAACATGGCCAGCATCCGTGGATGGTTTACATGTCGCGATCGCTTCGCCGATTGCAGGCTCCCCGCCTCGATGCCAAACGCGGTGCAGACAGCCCGCTCGATATCGGCCAGCCGCACACCGCGACGGCTCGACCGCACGAGATCGACCAGCGCCTCTTCGGCCATTCCCAGGGAAATTGGCAGCCCGAGCATGTGGCTGGTCGCCTCGAGCCGATTGACGGCCCCTACAAGTTCGCGGGCATGCCGCGTGATCTGGGCGGCCACATAATCCACAACCTGGCTCGGCATCTCGAGGCCACGGCGGGCGGCGAGTCCGGCGACGATCCCCCGACGGACATCTTCGTCGGGAGGGAGAATACGGGCCTGCATGCCCCCCTTCAGCCGCACAAGCAGATCTGGCCCCAGGCCTTCAAGGGCATCCAGATCACGGTCAGCGGCAAACACCATCTGCCGGCCGTTCCGCAGCAGGGCGTCGATCGTCTGCTGAAACTCCTCGAGCGTCGCCCGCTTGCCGACGAAAAACTGGATGTCATCGATCACCAGCAGGTCCGCCTGTCGGCAGGAGCGGCGAAACCCGGGCAGGCCGGTGCCATGAAGGGCCTGCAAAAAGGCCGTCGTAAACTGCTCGGCCGACAGGAACACACTGGTGACCCCCGGCTGCTGCGTACGAACATGACCGCAAAATCCTTCCAGGAGATGCGTTTTGCCGACCCCACTGGGACCATGCAGAAAGAGGGGTGACATCTCGCCAGGCCGATTCACCGCAAGTTCGACGGCTGCAAACGCCATCCGATTGCAGGCTCCCACCACGAATGATTCGAGGGCCGCTGGCGGGCGACGGCAGACCGGCCCGGCGGACGGTGGTGCGGCCGATGGGGCAGCCACAGCCGCGGGGGGATTTTCTTCTCGTTTTTTCGGTCGACGCTGCCGGGAGGGGCGATGGGGCGGCAGGGCGGGTTCGGCAGGCGGGTTGGCCAGACCTTCCTCGGCCTGCCACTCGATCCTGGCTTGCCTGCCACACACGACCTCCACGGCCGCCTCGATATCGGCTCGAAAAGTCTTGCGAAGCCAGTCATGCGAAAAGCCGCGGCCAAGCGCCACCGTGACGACAACCGGAGCGGTGGAATCAGCGGGGCCCGCGACGGAAATCCGGGCGGCTTCACCGAACCACACCGCGAAGCGATCCGCCCCGATCCGCTCCCGAATTGCATGGGCGATCGCCGGAGCCCGTGTGTCGGTGGCTGAGCCGACGGCACACGACGCAGCAGTCACGTTCCGTCGTCTTGCCATGGCTCCTTCCACCAACGAAAAACACCTTCACAAAAGTGTTTTTCGCGCTGATCCCTCGGTCATTCGCATCCCGTCGGGCGGCGAGTATAGGGGTGCTTGCAGTGCTGTCAAACCGCCGCGCGCCGAGTGCGGACGGAACGCCGAAGTGACGATTGCGGCGCCCCTCGTGTCGGTCTTCGCGCTGCTCTCTCGACCACGGGCGAAGGCCCTTTTGATCGGCTATACTCGGAGTCCTCCCGATTGTCCGAATCGATCGACTGACGTCGATGCCGAAGTCCGTGGGCCACTTTCCTGATTCAGAGAAACGAGAAACGCAATGACGCGAGCGTGGCACGTGGTGGCGTGGATTTGCTTGGCAAGCGTCTGCTTTCGAGACGCACTCGCGTTGGCGGATGACGATGCGATCGTGCCGCCTGTGGCGGAACCATCGTCAGCATCTCCTTCTTCTGCCTTTGAGCCGGGTGAGATCACGATTGGTGATCCGCTGCAGGTTCCCTTCCGCAAGCGCGACGCGGTTGTTCCACCTCCTGACGTGCCTGCTGGTTCACCGGCAGTCGATGTGCCGGCGATGCCGCGACGCTTCTCTGCCTCGGAGGGCCCCTCTGCCGTTGCGACGCCGCCACAATCGGCAGCAGCAGGAACCGGCTGGCTGGGGATCACCGTCGACGATTCGCTCGTGCCTGGCCGTCTGGTCGTGGTTGAAGTGGCTCCCCAGGGCCCGGCCGCCACAGCCGGGCTCGAACCGCAGGACCTCCTTCTCGGGCTCAACGGCAGCCCGCTGCGTACTTCCGACGAGATGGCAGCGATCTTGGCAACGATCAGCCCCGGCATGACCGTCAAAGCGGCGGTCGGCAAGGGAGACCGCGTCGAAGAACGAACGCTGGTGGCTACGAAGCGGCCACCAGCAACAGCCGCGCCGGGCTGGCAGGGCTCGGATCATGCAGGCTCCACCGTGACCACGCCGCCCTCTCCATCGTTTCTGCCGCCGCCGAACGCAGCCCCACTCGCCGCCTCCCCCCGCATCGACGAACTGCCGCCGCCGGCCTTGAATGCCTCAGACTCCGGCTCCCGCGGCCGCACGGCTTTGGGCGTCCGCACGATCCCCGTGGATGCCACTGTTCAGGCCCGCTACCGGCTGCCGG
>CAYZFV010000092.1:0-4404 GCA_964477765.1 uncultured Candidatus Kuenenia sp. | reverse complement strand
TTGCCAAGCGCCGATTTCACGGCGGAAGACGCAGCCCGCTATCCGCGGATCGTCGGCGTGGCGACGAGCCCGCAGGGGCCGGAAGGGTCGCCGTGGGGCGATCCGGTCGTCGAGGAGGCGGCGGCCCCGGCCGGGGCGATCGGGCCGGAGTGGAGCGAACTCAAGCTCGTCGAATGCTGGGCGACAGACGAGCAGGGGTGGCGGGTGTGGGTTTTGGCCGACGACGCCGGCGGCACGATCCGCTTCGGGTCGGCGCCGGGCCGCGAAGTGGCCGGGGAGCCTTCGGCGGCGGCCAAGGTGGCGAGGCTCCAATCGCTCGGTGCGATCGAGGGCACGATCGACCTTACTGCTCCGGTGGCCGAAGAAGACCAGCCGCCAACGATCCCGGAATAGTCTCACAGGCCAGGCCGCTTCACTCGATGACGAGTCTGCGAACGGCCTGGAAGGCGGCGTGGTCGGCGGAGCGGCACCATTCGAAGAGTATGGCTTCGGTCGTGGTGAGGATCGCGCCGGCTGCTTCGAGGCGGCGGAGGCCGGTCTCGTGGTCGATCACGTGCCGTGACGACACGGCATCGACGGCGATGAACACGCCGTAGCCGGCAGCGAGCAGGTCGAGTGCAGTCTGGGTGATGCAGACGTGGGTTTCGAGGCCGCAGAGAATCACCGCTTCGGTCGTCGCCGGAAGGGCCTGCTGAAAAGGCTCGCAGCCGCAGCAGCTAAAGCTCGTCTTCTCGAAGGCGGGCGGAAGCTTTTCGGCCAAGGCCGTGGGCGTGCGGCCAAGCCCCCTCGGGTATTGCTCCGTGAGTATGGCCGGGACGTTCAGAAGCCCGGCGGCGGTGGCCAGCCGCAGCGACCGCGACACAACCTGCTCGGCGGCCGGCATCACGGCCAGGAGCTTTTCCTGAAGGTCGACGACGGCGACCAATGACGTGGCCGGATCAAGCCGCATGACGGTTCTCGGAGGCGGGCAAGGGGCAGGAGCCGCGAACGCGGACCGCCCCCGATCATACCCGTCGATCGCCCTGCAGGGCAGGGATGACGGTGGCATGGGCGGGGCCGCGGCCTGTGAACGTGAGCCGCCGGCCGGTTTCGGACGTGATCGCAATGTCGAGATCGAGGCGGTCGGCCGGCAGGGCCTCGGCGATCCGTTCCGGCCATTCGACGAACGTCCAGACGCGGGCCGATGGACGGGCCGCGATGGCGTCGTCCCAGCCGATCTCCCGGAGGTCATCGAGACCGGAGAGCCGGTACAGATCGGCATGCACGATGTGAACAGGCGGGGTGGCTGTCGGAGCGTCGTGAAGATGGATCAGCCCAAACGTCGGGCTCACGACGTCGGCCGGGTCGATCCCGACAGCCGCCGCCACGGCCTTCACGAACGTCGTCTTGCCGGCCCCCAGGTCGCCACGGAGCGCGACGAAGGCATGGGTGGGCAGACAGGCCGCGAGCTGCGCGGCAACGCGAGCCAGATCGACCTCGTTGGCGACTGGCAGCTCGATCATCGCAGAGGATTTTTCCAGCGGAGTCCGGGAAACCGCGAAAAGTCGGCGTCATTGCTGTGGAGCTCGGCTTGGTGCTCGATGGCGAGGGAGGCGAGGTAGGCGTCGGTCGTCATGTTGCCTGCGGCGCCGAGCGTGTTGAGGGCATTGAGAAAGAGAACCGCAAAACGGTTGCCCGGCTGGAGAACCGTGACGTTGGGATGGTCAAGCCATGTGCGGACCCTGCGGGTGGCATCAGGCACGTTCATCGGCCTTGTCAGGACCCGTGGATGCGTCATCAGCCGGATAAAACCGGCGATCGTCGGCCATGCCATTCCGACCGGCGCAGGGCCTTCAACCGCCGATTCCCACCAAACTCGCGCGGGCTCATGCCGCGGATCAGAAGCGTTGTAGGCATAGATCAGCAGGTTGACGTCGGGGAGCATCATCGCGTGTCCACCCGCGCGAGGCAGGCTTCGGCATCGAGATCGTCAAGCAGTTGGTTCAGCTTTCCGGCGTCGACCCCTGGCTGATACGAGGAAGCATGGGGATCGACCTTGAAGGCCGCCGGCGTGGAGCGAGGCGTCATCCCGAAACCGGCCCTGAGCCGGTCGTTGATCACTTCCTTGAGCGACCGTTTTCCCGACCGCGTTTCCTGGCGAATCCGTTCGGCCACGTCGCTATCGATCGTGAGGGTGGTTCGCATGCAAGCATCATACATCAAACAATATTGATGTCAAGGCATCAGGATCGTTTGCGGCATCACTCAGCTTCCAAATGCATGGACAAATCCGCGGGGCGGGAGTGGCTGTTTCGTGCCATTGGGCCCGTGGGCGAAGAGGCCCGGCTCGGTGATCACTTCGCCAATGATGGCCGGGGTGAGCCCGGCGGGCGGGGCGTCGAGGAGTCGGCGCGCCTCCTCGGGCGGCATCGCCAGCAGGAGTTCGAAGTCTTCGCCGTCGGCAAGGGCATGATCGAGCGGTGTGCGGCCATTGTTTTCCTGGCGGCTCATGGTCACGGCATCGGCGTGAATCGGCACCGCCGCCAGATCGAGGAGGCAGCCGGCCTGGCTGGCGGTCATCATCCGCGAGAGGTCGAGCGAGAGCCCGTCGCTGATGTCGATCGCGGCATGCACGCCATAGCCGGCGGCGATCTCGGCAGCCTCGCGGCAGCGGGGCGTGACGCGCAGGTGCCTGCCCAACAAACTGCCGCCGCACGGACCGGTGACGACGATCAGGTCGCCCACCCGGGCCCCGTCGCGCCGCCACGCTTTTCCCGGCGGCACGCTGCCGAGGGCCGTGGTGCTGATCACGAGCGGGCCGTCCCAGGCGTTGGTGTCACCGCCGGCGAGGGCGACGTTGTGTTCCGCGGCGAGGGCGGCGAGGCCCTCGTGCAGGCCCTCCGGCAGGCCGGGGGCGGCATCGTGCGGCAGGCAGACCGCCACCACGACGGCTTCGGGCCGTGCTCCCATGGCGGCCAGATCGCTCAGGCTCACGGCAAGCGCCTTGTGGCCCACCTGCCGGGGCGAGCAGTCAGGGCCGAGGATGAAGTCGACGCCGGCGGTGAGCATGTCGACCGTGACGACGGTACGCCGCATGGCCGGTGGGCGGAGTACAGCCGCATCATCGCCGGCGGGCACTTCCAGCCGCGGATCGGGCGGAATGCGGGCGACGAGCCAGTCGACGAAGTCGGTTTCCATGATGCGGATTGTCCAGGCGGGTGGGCCAAGGCCGCAAGGAGGACAAGCTGAAGCCTGTGCTCCTACCGCAGGATCGTGTCGCTGGTGATGTGGCCGAAGAGGGTGTCGCGGCCGCGAAGCACGTAGAACTTGATCGGCCCGAGGTTTTCCTCGTCGACCTTGCCGAGCACGTAGGAGATGTTGTCGGGGGCGATCGTCTCCCAAACATGCAGGCCGACCAGGATGTCGCCCTCGCGAATGCCCTGTGCTGCCGCGGGGCCGTCGCTCCGCACCTCCGACACGAGCAGGCCACCGCGATAGCGGGCCTGCAGCTTCTGCACCTTCACCGCCGGCACCGTGAGCACCCGCAGGCCCAACTGTTGCCAACACCGCTCCTCGAGCGAGAGCTTCTGTGGCCGGGCCGCCGCCAGCGGCAGTTCGATCTGCTCCTCGCCATTGGCCCGAACCACGATCACCGGCACCCGCTCACCCGCCTTGTGGCCGAGCAAGGCCCGCTCCACGTCGAGCTGGCTCATGATCCGGCAGTCGCCGATCCGCGTGATCACGTCACCGGCCCGCACGCCGCAGCATTCCGCCGGGCTCTCGCTGTGGACCACCTCGACGACCACGCCCGCGCTGCCATCATGCCGACGGGCCACGATGCCGTGCCAGGTCTTGGCAACCCGCTCCACCGACATCAGCTCCGTCACCACCGCCAGAGCCCGGTCGATCGGGATCGCGAAGCCGATGCCCTGGGCGCCGGCCCGCACCGCCACGTTTACGCCGATCATCTCGCCGGCGATGTTGAGCAGCGGGCCGCCGGAGTTGCCGGGATTGATCGAGGCGTCGGTCTGAATCAAGTCGTCGTAGCGTTGCGTGCGGCTCACCTCGACGTCGCGGTGGAGGGCCGAGATGATGCCCCGCGTCACGGTGTGTTCGTAGCCGAAGGCGTTGCCGAGGGCGAGCACCGTCTCGCCGATCATCAGATCGCCGGAGGGGCCGACGCGGATCACCGGCAGCGGCTCGTCGACGTCGATCTTGAGCACGGCCAAATCGGTGCGGGGATCGTGCGACACCAGTTGGCCTGCGACGGTCTTGCCCGAGGCGAGCGTCACCTCGATCCGGCGGACGCCCTCCACCACGTGATAGTTGGTGACCACATAGCCCCGGTCGTCGATGATCACGCCGGTGCCCATGCCGTTGACGCGGCGGAGGTCGGCCGGGGCGTCGTCGTCGGTGCCGACGACC
>CAYZFV010000091.1:0-3750 GCA_964477765.1 uncultured Candidatus Kuenenia sp. | reverse complement strand
ATGCGTTGGGGCCGGTTCGGGCGAGGCCGGTGCAACCGCTCCAGGCGACACAATCGGACCCCCAGAAACGTCGCCGCCCCCTGCCCTCGGCACCGACTGCTGGATCCTCTCGGGGCCGACGGCCGCGGGCAAGACGGCGCTGGCACTCGCGCTGGCGGAGCGTCTCGATGCCGAGATCGTGAGTGTCGATTCGATGGCGGTGTATCGAGGGCTCGACATCGGCACCGCCAAGCCGACGGCCGCCGAACGGGCAGCCGTGCCGCATCACTGCCTCGATCTGGTCGCTCCGATCACGACGTTCAGCGTGGCCTACTGGCTGGCGGCCGCCCACGAGGCGGTCGCCGACATTCGCAGCCGCGGCAAACGGGTGCTCTTCGTCGGCGGCACACCCCTCTATCTCCGCAGCCTCCGCGACGGCCTGGCGCCGTTGCCGGCCGAGGACCCGCAGGTTCGCCGGCGTCTCGCCAACGAGGCCGCCGCCCTCGGCCTGCCGGCTCTCCATTGCCGCTTGGAGGGGATCGACCCCGCGGCGGCATCCCGCATCCATCCGAACGACGCCAAGCGGCTCCTCCGGGCCCTCGAGGTGGCGGAGATCGCCGGACGACCGCTGAGCGACGTCTGGGCCCGCAGCCAAGCCGGCACCAATGCCGCATCGCCGACCTTCACCGCGCAGATGCTGGTCGTCGATCTTCCGCGACCCATTCTCTACGCCCGCATCGAGCGTCGCGTCGAGGCGATGTTTTCCAGGGGACTCCTCGAAGAGACCCGGGCCGCCCTCGCCGCCGGTGCCATCGGCCCCACCGCCCGCCAGGCCGCCGGCTACACCGAAGCCATCGATTTCATCGAGGGCCGGCTCTCGCTCGCAGCCGCCATCGACCGCACCAAAACCCGCACCCGCCAACTCGCCAAGCGACAACTCACCTGGCTCCGCAGCTTCCACGACGCGATCTGGGTGACGGCCTAGCCTGAGATACTGCTAGCACCCGCCCTGCTAGCACTGGATGTTGTGGTCGGCCGCTGCCACGACCACAAAATCAGAAAAATCGTTGCACTCGGTCTTGATCGCGCTATTTTCACGCCTCGTTGCCAGTGCGTGATGCGGGTCACTGCCCGCCACACGCTGGTGACGTTGGCTCGAACGACGGAATTGGCCTGGTGCCCCATGCGGGGTGCCGGCCCGGTGCCCGGATGGCACCGACCGCCGGAGAATGCCCTCGAGGATCGAGGGCGAGGCGATCGGAGGCCATGCGGGCGACCGGGGGTCATTGCGACCACCTCGTCGTCGGGCGGGCCGGCAGGGATGCCGGCTCGGACAGCGTGTAGAGGAACCTCATGGCCGCCAAACCCCTCATCGGCATCAATACCGACTTCCGTCCCTCCCGCAAGGAGCATGCAGCGCTCTCATTCGTCGCTGCCGGCTACTACGACGGCATCATCGCGTCCGGCGGTGTGCCGGTGATCGTGCCCCCGCTGGCCGACGAAGACGACATCGTGCGGGTGCTCGACATGCTCGATGGAATGGTGCTGGTCGGCGGCTCCGACCTCGACCCGCGGCGCGACGGCTACATGCCGCATCCGGCCGTGCGGCCGATGGATCCCCGCCGGGAGGATTTTGACCGGCTCCTGGCCAAGCACATCTGTGCCCGCCACATGCCGGTGTTGGCGGTCGGCGCCGGCATGCAACTCCTCAACATCACCGAGGGGGGCACGCTGTTTCTGCATGTTCCTGAAGACCTACCGAAGGCGATTCCCCACAAGGATCCGATCGACCAGTCGCACCGCCACGCCCTGCTCGTGGAGCGGGGCTCGGCGATGGAGCGTGTCTATGGCGACGGCGAAATCCGCGTCAACAGCATGCACCACATGGCGATCGACGACGTCGCCCCCAGCTTCAAGGTGACCGCCCGGGCTCCCGACGGTGTGATCGAGGCGATCGAAAGCGCGGTCGAAAACTGGGTGGTGATCGGCACCCAGTTCCACCCCGAGGCCGAGAGCGCCTCGGCGCTCGACGTGAAGATCTTCGAAGAGTTCGTGATCGGCATCACGGGTGAGGTGCCCGAGATGCGTCTGGTGGCGTGACACACCGGGTCACCCGATAGACAACCACTTCCGGCCCGCCGGTCGCCCCCTGTGGCCGGCGGGCCGGCTGCGTTTCCACGCCGAGTCCGCGACGCTCGCACTCGGGCGGGAAGGCGGCAGCTTTGAGCCGGCCGGGGTCGGCGACGAGAGCCACTCCCCGCGCCGCGAGGAGGCTGTCGATCAGGGCAGCCAAGGCGGCGGCATGATGCTGTTCATAGAGCACGTCGGCGGCCACGATCCGGTCGAACGGTCCTGCCGACTCCGGAGATCGCCAATCGAGGATGCGGGTGGTGACCTGCCCGGCCAGGCCGTTGACGGCGGCATTGAACCGCACGCCCTCCAGTGCCGCCTCCTCGTAGTCGGTGGCCGTGACCGCATAGTCCTGCCGGGCGGCGACCAGGGATGGCAAGCCGAGCCCGCAGCCGAGTTCGAGCAACGACAGGCCCCCGCCGGCGGTGCCGGCCAGATCTTCGGCCAGCACGCGGGCCGACTCCCAGACGGTCGCCCAATACGGAATCCGTTCGTCGGCCTCGAATGCCGCCACGTCGATCAGGGCGTCGATGTCGGGCGGGTGCCAGATGCGAAGCGGGCCGCCCGGCAGGTCGATCACCCGCTCCACGGGGGAAAAGCGTTGAAATTCGCCATCCATTCGGCCGCCTCCAAACAGGCCTTCTCGCGACGGGCATCACAACCGCCACATCCCGGATGAACCTGCCGACGGGCATCGGGCTGAGCCGGACGATACCATGTGCAACGATGACCGGCGCCCCACTCCATCCCGCCCGCGGCTTCGGCCGATACCTCCCCCACGGCCCCACAACCGGCGGCCGGGAGCATCCTGCATGGGCGAATTTTTGGTGAACCTCGGCGAGTGGTCGGCCCTGCTGGCCGGAAGGCACGGCGCGCCGGGCCGGCTCCTCGGGCCGCATCCACTCGGCGTCTCCGGCACCGGGAAGCCGCCGTCGCGGCGGGTGCGGGCCTTTCTGCCGGAAGCCTGCCGGGCCTGGGTGGTGCAGGTCACGGCCGACGGCCAGCGGATCAGCCGCCCCATGCGGCGGACCCATCGCGCGGGCATCTACGAGGCCGTGGTGCAACTGCCCCACGCCGCGGCTTCGCCCCCCTACCTGTTTCGCATCGACGATCGCACACAGGGCATCCGCGAGCTCCACGACCCCTATGCGTTTCCCACGATGCTGACCGACTACGACTTCCACCTGCTGGGCGAAGGCCGCCACTGGAAGAGCTACGAGAAGCTCGGCGCACAACTGCACTCGGTCGCCGGCGTCGCCGGCGTCAACTTCGCCGTGTGGGCCCCCAATGCCGATGCAGTAAGCGTGGTCGGTGACTTCAACGGCTGGGATGGCCGCACCCACCAGATGCACAAGCGGATTCCCTCAGGTATCTGGGAGCTGTTCGTGCCCGGCATCGGCGTCGGCACGCTCTACAAGTTTCGCGTGCATCACCACGGCACCCACAGCGACCGCTCCGATCCCTACGGCTTCGCCGCCGAACTGCCCCCCCGCACCGCATCGCAGGTGGTCGACCTCGGCAGCTACCAGTGGCGGGACGATGCCTGGATGGCCCGTCGGGCCGAGGCCAATGCGCTGTCGGCACCGCAGTCGATCTACGAAGTGCATCTCGGCAGCTGGCGGCGGCCGGGCGACGATCCCC
>CAYZFV010000090.1:0-3252 GCA_964477765.1 uncultured Candidatus Kuenenia sp. | reverse complement strand
GCGGGCCACGGGCGGGCGAGACGGGCGGAGGCTCGAGCGGTTCGCCGAGATGCGCGACCGCCGGCCGCATGCCCACCGGTCACAGCCTCGCGCCGCTTGCCGATGTTCCCTTTTGTCATGCGCCGTGATGGCCCGCCTGAGCTTGTGATTCGGTGCAAAGACGCCGTGACACCGCCGGCGGCCGTCTACGCCGCGGACGCCCCGCACGCCGATGCCACGGCCAAGGATGCGTGCATCAAGGCCTGCAACGAGTGCCTGCGGTGCCGGGCGATGCGGCGGTGAGGCCTATGAAGAGATCATCGGCAGCGAGCGGACTCTGATTCGCTGGGGTTCGAGCAGGTCCGCGCGTTCAAAAATCGTTTCGTCAGCCGCAGCTGCAAGCCCAAGATTCCTCACATGAATTGCATCATGATCCGCTTGCCGCAGGCTTTCTGCGACGACCGGTGAAAGAGCACCAGTGAAAGAGCACCAGTGAAAGAGCAATGCCGATGAGGAATCTCATGACGCATGTAGCAGCGGAAGTTCCCGCTCTCGCACCGCCTCAGCAGCGTAAGCGAGCGACGCGTGAACATCCTCCGCCTGCAGGTCGGGAAACGCTCGCAGAATGTCTTCTTGCGTCATTCCTTCCGCAACCATACCAACGACAGTCGCCACGGGAATTCGCAGGCCGCGAATACACGGCACACCATTCATCTGCTTCGGATCGACGGTGACTCTGCTCATGGCTGCGTTACAGATAAAGAGGCGGGGCTTTTTTCGAAACGCACTCATGAGTCTACCGCCGACGCCGTCGTAACACCCGGCGGCGTTTGCCACCGCCCTTGCGGTCGCCGACCTTCAGCCAGTGTTTGCTGCACCACTGGGGAACGCAGTCCGGCTTTTCTGTCAGTCAGCGGTAGGGCTCGGGAAGACCAAGCTCCTCCATCACCTTGGTTATCCGAGCGCAGATCGTGAGATCGAGCCGGTCAACTCGCGGCTACGTGCCGACGAGACGCTGAAACCGGCTGACGAGTCGGCCATCGACCATGACCGTCTCCGCGAACATCGCCGCCGGCCGGATCCAGAGCCCGCGGTCGCCGTATTCCTGCCGGTAGACGACGAGTTCCTCGAGCGTTTCGCTGTGCCGGGCGACGCCGAGCACCGTGTATTCGTTGCCCTTGTAATGCCGGTACCGGCCCGGCGTGATTTCGGTCATTCGTTGTCTCCTGCGGAGATGCGGAATCAGCGTGCTCGGTGCGGGCTCCCGCTCGGGGGTGATCCTGCCCGGCGGTGATCCGCCCCGATCTGTGGAAGTGTGGTCAGCGCCGATCTGGAACCCTATGCTTGGCAACCAGCCGGGCTCGCTGCCACCCCCCCGGCCACTTCGTCCCGCCGCCATCTGCCCGCCCATCCGCACTTTCCTCGTTCCGCACCTCTCACGTATTCAATCCCTCTCACTCCGGTAAAGGATTACCCTGCCGTGCCACTCGCCTGTGATCGGAAAGGTCGTTCAACGCTCGAAGATGGTCACGATGAAGTGGTCCGCGGCGCGAGCCCCGAAAAAAGGTATCCCACGAAAAGGGAAGTGCTCGCGGCGATTCCGGCGGAGTGCTTTGAACGCAGCCTGCTTCGATCGTCGTGCTATCTTCTCGCCTCTTTGGTGCTGACGCTCGGCAGTGGGCTCTGCGCCTATGCCTTCATCCCCATGGCATGGCCCTGGCTGCCCGCCTGGGTCGCCAGTGCGATCGTCATCGGGACAGCCGCCACAGGATGCTGGGTTGTGGCACACGAGTGTGGCCATCGGGCCTTCACCAGGCACAACTGGCTTCAGGACCTGATCGGCTTCGTGCTCCACAGCGCGTTGCTCGTCCCCTACTTTTCCTGGCAGCGGAGCCACGCCCTGCACCATGCCCGCACCAACCATCTCGACCTCGGAGAAACGTTTGTGCCGCTTCGCGATACCACGCCCACCGGCCAAGCCTGGCAGCGCTGGCAAGACGCGGTCGGCGACGAAGCCTTTGCCATTCTCACGATGGCCAGTCGGTTTCTCTTGGGCTGGCCCAGTTATTTGTTGACCGGCATCTCCGGCGGCCCCGCTCGCGGCATGACGAATCACTTCTGGCCCCTGACGCCATTCTCGGCCGCGCTGTTTCCCGGTCAGTGGCGGCGCAAGGTGTGGCTCTCTGATCTGGGTATTCTCGCCATGCTGGGCCTGCTCGGCTGGTGGGCTTCCCGCGCCGGGATTGTTCCGGTGCTCGCCCTCTATGTCGGCCCCTACCTGGTGGTGAACTTCTGGCTGGTGCTCTACACGTGGCTGCAGCACACGGATGCGGACATCCCGCACTTCGAAGAGGATGAATGGACGTGGGTGAAGGGAGCGTTCATGACGGTCGATCGCCCCTATGGCGGCCTGCTCGACTTTCTCCATCACCGCATCGGCAGCACGCATGTCGCGCACCACATCGATGCCCGGATCCCACATTACCACGCCGCCCGGGCCACCCGCGCTCTCCGGGAACATTTCCCCGATCTCTACCGATACGATCCGACACCGATCCCCAAGGCCCTGTGGCGGATCGCCACGCAGTGCAACGTCGTCACCAAGGCGGACGACGGCTGGAAGTTTCGCGGCAGCCGCGGGTGAGGTGGGGCGGCCAAAAAAAAGACTGCCGCCCCACGAGGGGGCGGCAGCCAGGGAACTCTTTGGTGGGCTGCATCAACGGCAGGCCCGTCGACTCGCCGCTATCGGCGCAGCCCTCCGGTACAGTCGTGTTTCAAGTGACCACCTCCTTTGCTACGAGGAACCCCAGCCGTCGCGATCACTGCGAGATCGCCGCCGGGCCGTTATCTCCCCGGCCGTCACCGAGGAACGCAGGCGTATTCTAGGCAGTCCGGCTGGAGCGGCCGCTTTTTACTTTCGCGCCGGTTTCCGGGACTTGGGGCCGCCGGGTTTCTGGGGTCGGGGGCTACCGGGTTTCCGGGCTCGGGGACCGACCGTGCGCCGCGTTCCGGCCTGCGGGGCCGCGGGGGCCCCGGTGCGGACGGGTTGGCGGGCCGCCGGGTGCCGCGGTCGGTGGGGAGCGTGATCCCGGCGTGCCGCCTGCTCCCGGTGCGGTGCGGGGGGCTCGGCGATGTCGCCGGCATCCCGGGCAGCCGGGGCGAAGTGGTGAAGGATCGCGGCGGCCACGTCGTGGGCCGACCACCCCTCCGCGACCAGCCGCGAGACGAGCGCCGCCTCAGCAGAAAACGGCCCGGCGGCGAGGGACTCGCGCC
>CAYZFV010000089.1:0-11703 GCA_964477765.1 uncultured Candidatus Kuenenia sp. | reverse complement strand
GCCTGCCGCGCCATCTCGACGAGTTTTGCCTCGTCGAGCACCTCGCTCGAAAGCACACCCGTCATCGCACCGCGGATCCGCAGGCGGCGCACGAGCGCCCGCGTGTCGATGCCGGCCAGCCCCACGACTCCGGCCTCCGCGAGATAGTCGCCGAGCGTGCCGGTGGCCGTAAAGTTACTCGCGATCCGACTGGCCTCGCGGACCACGAAGCCGGCCATCTGGAGCTTCCCACTCTCGACATCGGCGGGGGTCACACCGTAGTTGCCGATCTGCGGCGCGGTCATCGTCAGGATCTGCCCGCGGTAGGAGGGATCGGTGAGGATCTCCTGGTAACCGGTCATCGAGGTGTTGAAGCACACCTCGCCCGACACCGTGCCCGGGGCCCCAAACGACTCACCGAAGTAGACCGTGCCATCTTCGAGTGCCAATGCCGCGCGTGCCACGCCGGGATCTCCTTTCGGGGTGCTTCGCCATGATAGCGGCCAGCCACCCCGCGCGAAGGACCGCGGCTCACTCGGGCGTCGGCGTGGCCGTCACGAGCACGTCCTGCGGATTCTCGATGAACCTCAGCCCGCGGAAGCGAACCTCCTGCGGCACCTTGTTGGAGTGCAGCTGCAGCCCGATCGGCCCGCTCTCGCAGAGTTCAGGCTTGGGATCGGTCCAGTCGAGCACCTCCTTGCCATTCACAGCGAACCGGATGCGGCTGCCGATCGCGAGAATCTCCATCTGGTTCCAGTCGTGCTGCTTGCCGGCGGCCTTCGCCTTGCCGTCTTGATCCTTCGCGATACCGTTGCGGCGATAGAGGTCGTAGAGGCCCCAGCCCGAGGGAAACATCACAAGATGGCCCTGATAGCTCGCTGCCTCGCCGTCCTTGGCGAACTTTTTCCCCCAGATCGCCACGCCGGAGTGCATCTCGCTCGTCACGAGCTTGCCCTCGAAGAGCAGGCGGAAGTTGCGATAGGGCTGCTTGGTGAGGAGGTAGGTGCTCACCTTCGGAGCGTTGTCGGCCGTGTTGCGGCCGACGATCTCGGCTCCGTCGATCGACCAGTAGGGATCGATGTGGCCCTCCCAGCCGTCGAAGTTGCGGCCATTAAACAGCCGTACCGCCCGCCCCTGCTCCTCGGTGGGCAAAGCCACGCTGCCGGCCCAGTCGGCTGCGGCGGCCGCCTCACCGGCAGTGAGCTTCAGCTCGGCCGCAGGCTCACCGTCGTCGCCGAGCTTGCCGGTTGCCCACAGCAGGCCCCGCGTGATCAGGTCGAGATACCGATCGTCGCCCACGGTCTCGTTATTGTGGCCGAGCGACGTGCTGAAGATTCGCGTCCGCTCGGGGCCATATTCGTTGGTCCACACCACGACCGCCGAGGTCTCGGTCGGCTTCGCGGCCGGATCAGCCGCCTCCCCTTTCTTCGCCTTCGGTGGCACAAGCTGCCTGCCGGTGGCCAGCACCTTCGCCGTCGGCATCACCTGAATATTGTTGTAAAGCTCTTCCTTGATCGTGGTCCAACCCGTGAGGCCTTTCAGGATCGGGTGGGCCGGGTCGGTGAAGACCACATCGATCGGCAGTTGCGGGCCATGGCTTGTCGACTGGAGGCCGAGCATTTCATACCAGCCGGCGTTGTCGGCACCGGCAGCAACCGGCTCCCGGAAGTTGCCCCACCGATAGGAGCGCATCGCGCAGTGGAGGTTGACGGCCGGGGTGCCGCGGCGATGAGCGGCGAGAATCCGTTCCACGTAGGTGCGGTCGGTCACATCCGCGCTGCATTCGTCGTGGAGGATGATGTCGTAGCCTTTGTCCCAATCGTCTTTGGCGTAGACGTCAAACGTCGCCTTCGTCGACTTGTCGGGGTTGTAGGCCACCTCCACCCGCGCCCGCACCCGCGCCTCGATCCCCTTCTTGAGGAGTTGCGTCTGCGTGGCGTAATCATGGCAGCAGCCGCCAGCGACGATGAGCACCTCGAGCGGCTTGCCACGTTCGGCAGCGGCGGCACCGTATGCAGCCAGCAGGACACAGATCGTGACGACGATTCGCATGAACTTGCTCTCCTTGGTTTTCCGAGGCCCGCGATCATAGCATGCCGCCGGCAGCCCGACATGCGGAAGGGCATCGCAGAGCATCACACGATGCCGTCGCGGATGGCCCGGGCGACGGCGCCGCCGAGCGTGTTGACGTGGAGCTTGGCATAGATCCGCCGCACATAGTTGTCGACCGTGTGCAGGCTGATGCCCATCCGGTGCGCGACCTCCTTCTTCACGAGGCCGTCGGCCAGCAGCCGCAGCACCTCCCGCTCGCGTTCCGACAGGCTCTCGGCGATCGGGGGCGCCCCGGTTATTGGCGGCGCGGCCCCGAGCCGGCTGAAGCGTTCGATCACGCAGCGGGCGATCTCGGGCGACATCGGTGATCCGCCCCGCCTTACTTCCTCCACCGCCGCGACGATCCGCTCCAGCGGTTCCGACTTCAGCAGATAGCCCGAGGCACCGTTACAGATCGCTTCGAACACGCGATCACGGTCATCGAAGACGGTGAACACGATGATCTCTGTCTCCGGGATCCGCTCCTTGAACTGCCGGAGCCCCTCCAGCCCCGACATCCCGGGCAGCCCGAGATCGAGCAGGATCACTTCGGGTTTCGGCACATCGGCCGCGAGCGCGGCGAGTGCCTTTTCGCACGAGGCGAGCGGCACCACGTCGTGTTCGCCGGCCAGTCTGACCGCCTCCGCCACGGTCTCCCGCAACCGTCGGTGATCCTCGATGATCCAGATCGTATCCATAGTGGCGGCTGGAAAAGCCGTCGGTCACCGCCGCTGCCGACCAGCCGTTTCCTTCGGCCGAATCACTGATGGTCACAGGCTTGCCAGCCGCGAGGTTTCTCCCATCCCGCCAGCACTGCAGTTCGGCGAGGGCAAGGACAAACTCTCGATCACTTTGCAAACTTCCCGGACCGATCCGCCACAGTGTCTCTGCAGCCAGCCGAACCCGTTGGGCGACAAGGCCGCGGGTCGCCAGCATCAGCTGGGCTGCACCAGGATTTGGCAACGCCTCGGCGGGATGCACGGGCTCAAGTTCGTTCAGCAGGACCTGTGAGGAGGGTGTTTCAGAATCGGCAAGCACCTGGAAGTGCGGCGGGAAGCCGTACCCGGGCAAGTCGGCCAGACCCGCGGGATGGGCAGGCACAAGATGGATTTCGTCGATCGGCTCGGGCTGGCCAAGGTCGACCTCGAGCCACCTCCCGCCACCGACGATAGGCGAAGAGTCGATCTGGGTACGGCCGCCGTTTGTGGTCGAGCCGCCCGCGCCCCGCAGCGGCAGGCACCAGAAGTAGCCATCGGTGAGATTGAGCGGCTCCCAACGGCGAGCGCTATCGAGGGACGCGGAAGATTGCACGAAGCATTTCAGAGCGACATTCTTTCCTTCTGCCAACACCACGACCTCTCCGAACCGAAAAAATCGGTCGCCCCCCAGGCCGATGCGAAATCCGGTGACCACCATCCGCAGGTAGCGGCCCGCGGCTCCGTTGCCCTCTGCCATCCAGAAGGGAAGCTGTTCGCCATCCCCGGGCTCTCGCTCCCGCCACCCGGTGATCTCCACTTTATGGGCGAACGACGGATCATCAGAGATCTCAACCGTAAATGCAGATGGAAACCCGCTTCGCGCAGCCCCGGCGCCCGGCAGCCGCGCCGGAAACAACGCCACTCGTTCGGGAGTGACTGTGCGGCCGAGATCGATCACCACCCAGGCCGGGTCGGCGGCCAAGCCATGAAATCCGATCCGCTGGCAGGTCTGGGGCGAGGCCAGGAGCGGCGGCAGCGTGTCGAGTTCCGTCACCACCGCCGCCCGTCGCGTATCAAGATCGGCCGCCGCGGCCATGAAGGCTCCGGGCAGGCAGAGGAATGTGGCAACGCTTCTCCACATCAGGGGGTGTCCAGCGATTTTGTGATCCCTTCGCACGACAAACGTCATTCAACTCATGACGGCCGCTAGGGGGAAGTAACGCCAATGCTCAGCCTACAACCGCGGTCCGGGTTGGGCCCGTTGATCAAGGGAGTCTGACGTGTTTTCGCGGCATGGCCGTCTCCCTCAACGCCGAGATGTGTTGCCAAAATGCACACAATGGCACAGAATTAACAAATCATGCGTTTTGATTGGAACGATGCCAAGAGTGCCACGCTCAAGGAAGAAAGGGGCGTTTCGTTTGAAGACATCGTCTTCCACGTCGCTGCCGGTGGCCTTCTCGACGTGCTCGACCACCCCAGGCCGGAGGCCTATCCGGGCCAGCAGGTGATGGTCGTCGATGTCGAGGGCTATGCGTTCGTCGTCCCGTTCGTCACGGGTGGCGACGTCTGGTTTCTCAAAACGATCATTCCGAGCAGGAAGATGACAAAGTACTATTTTGGAGGAAAGAGCTCATGAAACTCACGAAGGAAGAAGCCGATCTCGTCGCATCGATCGAACGCGGTGAGTGGCGGGGCAGCAGGCAGCTTGCCAAGGCGAAAAAGGAACTCGAGGCCGCTGCACGGGCAACGGTTCGCAAAGATAGGCGGGTCAATATCCGCATGACGTCTCGGGATCTGGCGCATTTCCAAAAGGCGGCGATCGAGGAGGGGCTCCCGTACCAGACGCTGATCGCGAGCATCCTCCACAAATACATCACCGGAAGGCTTGTCGAAAGGCCGCGTACGAAGGCGATATGACCGCTGCGATCACCGCCGGGGAACTGATCTGTGGGCCGGCAGGGGCCGTGGCCGTGAAAACCGTGGCCCGTGTCAAGGCACGAGGAATCTCTCCCAACCCTCGCATGAAGATTTGGGAGGACATCAGGTGGTCGGTCTGTCCGGAAACAGCCCCGGCATCCACTCGGGCGCCAATGCGGTCGGGAACGCAAAATGCAACGGCGCGCGTGGCGAGGCCGACGTGACGGCCCCGTGCATCTGAAGGGCGGCGGTTATCCTCCGCGCCGTGCGTTCACTCGTGGCGGCAAGCATCGGGATGTCACCGCGTGGCACTTCCCCTCTGTTGAGCAGGGATTCCACGACCGGCAACGCCTGGGAAGACAGTGTTCCTTTCCGGATTTCGTCCTGCGTCCACCCGACCACGCGGCTGCGCAGCCGGTCCGGCTGCACCAAAGACGACATGAAGGAGATCTGATCGAGGCAGACTTCAAGGAAGAACTCGGCGAAATCCGCCAAAGACTCCGTGCTGAGATTGCCACGGCCGTCGAGATCACCGTGCCGACGATCGTCACATCGTTCCAGATGTTCTTTGTATTCAGCTTCGCGCCGAGCGAGTCCGCGGGCGATCGACCAGATGCCGCCCGTGGAGAGCGCATCCCGCAGCATGGCATGAGACATCAGCCGCGCCACCCGACCGTTGCCGTCGGTGAACGGATGGATCCAGAGAAGTCGATGGTGGGCGGTGGCGGCGGCTACGATGGCGTCAATCGCCCCGAGCCCTGCATAGGCCTCCTCAAACCGTTCCATGAAGCGAGGCACGGCACCGGGGCTGATCGCCACATGCCGACCGACGGCCACTTTGGTCGTGCGGAACTCACCCGGATGAACCGGGATTCGCGCACCATCGGGGTTCGTGATCCACAGGAGAGCATCAGGCAACAGGGAACAGAACCGACGATGAATCTCACACATCGCGGCTTGCGTCGTGGCCCGTCCGGCGACGCCGTCGGCATCGATCCAGGCCTGGACCTCCACGTGCGCCCGGGCTTCGAGTTGCAGGTTTCGCTTCGGCGGATCCTGGCTGTAGTCGTTTCGCAGCGCCCGTTCGATATCGACCGGATGCGTGTCGTGGCCTTCGATCAGGTTGCTGTAATAGCAGTTCATCGCCCGAACCATGTCGGCGAGTGCGGGCACGATCCCGGGCGGGAGACTGCTTCGCAGGGCGGCCGACGTTCCCACGACCGTCACCGCCAGATCGGCCAGCGAGTCGCGGCGCTTTTGGGGTTCTCGAACGAGCATCGGCTCCATCAGGCTGCATGATTCGCCGTCGTCGGCGGGAGATGCCGTGGCCGCTTTGGTGGCCGGTTGCCTGCTTGCCATAAAGCCATGCCGGATAGAGGTTTGCAAACCGCGCAGACCAGCCGCACGCCGCTCGAATGGCCGAATGATAAGCCGGTCGCGGGCCTGTCGGCAAGCCACACACTCGACCGAAGCGGCGTTTATTCAGGAAATCGCCGTCTCTCTCCATCATCAAAAAGATCGGTTGACCTTGGATCAGGGAACCGACACGTGACGAGTTTTCGTGGCATGCGACGGCTGCGTCGCGTCCTCAAACTACATCGACCATGCAAACTCAATCTATTTTCTGGCGAGCATTTCGGCTCACCGCGATCGGACTGTTCATCGGTCTGCCGATTGCGGCCGGTCAGTCTCCGCCGCCGCCCGCTCCCCGACCGGCGGACGTGACGCCCCCGTGGGGCACCTTCCCGAAGCCGGATGCCGGAATCGAGGCGGCTGGCGAACTGGTTTCGGTCGATCAGGCCAATCGCCGCCTGGGCCTCCGGCTCGATGGCGACTTCAACAAGTATCGCTATTGGGGAGGTGTCACATTCGACGTTCAGCTCCTTCCCTACGGCGAGGTCTGGTATCACGGCGCTCCTGCCGACCTGGCCGACGTTCCGCTGGGCACCCGCTTGCATGGCCGCTTTTTGCTGCCCCCCGCGGGCACACCAGAGCGGGAGCGGAGCAAGGCCGAGAAGGAATACCTGCCGCTGCACGAACGGGCGGTCATTCTCGAGGATGGCATGAGCCACGAGCGCCGCCGTGGCCGCGCCTTCCGCATCGACAAGCTCGATATCAAACGGGAGGAACGGAAGCACGGCAATCTGACGAGCGTGACCGAGAGTGGCACGGTCGTGTTCACACAAGTGAAGGCGTCGGGTGAGCCGCTCGACACCCCTCCCGACACGCCCAAGGACGCGACGTACACGCTCGATGCCTCAACACACATCTGGAAGGGACGCTGCGTAGCCGAAATTGCCGATCTTGCTGTCGGCCAGATCGTCCAGGTGAATCTCACCTGGACACCGGAATGGGGCAATCGGCAGTTCCACTGCCTCGATATCTGGATCGACGAGGAAAGCTGTCGGGTCGCCGCCGAGCGACAACGCGAGCGGCATCTCCGCAGAATGCGGAATTACTGGCTGCCGGGCTGGATCGACACGATCGACTATGAGGCAGACGCCGGCGCGATTCTCAAGGTCACGCTCTTCGCGGGGATGGACCGTACGCTCTACGAGGAGATCACCACGGCCGATCCCTATCGGGCGATTGCGGTATCCGACGAGAATCTCCGCAGCTACTGGCAGGATCTCGACTACAAGGGGGGGCACGTCCGCGCGACGCATGTCGATCCTTCACCGCCTCAGGGAAGCAGCGGCACCACCCTCGAAATTCATGTTTCGGAAATCCTCGAGGGCTTCCGGCCCGGCCGATTCGTCCGAATTCGGCCGCGGAATTGGCCAAACGTGATGCTGCCCCCCGAGTTTCGGCGGGGATTCCCGGAATAGCGTTTGTTGTCGCGACGGCAGCGTGTGACGAGTTTTCGGGGCAATCCTGCCATCACAGCCGGTGCTAACATTTACGAAGGGTCGGGTAGAACATTCCGCCACCAAAGTTTGGGGAGAGACAGCCATGCGGCATGCAATCGTGCAAGGCTTCCGGCGATCAGGGCTGAGAAAAAGAAGCGCATTTACGCTTGTGGAACTGCTGGTCGTGATCGCGATCATCGGAGTGATGATTGGTCTCTTGCTGCCTGCCGTGCAGTCCGCTCGTGAGTCGGCCCGGAGGAGTGCGTGCAGCAACAATCTCAAGCAGATCGGTCTGGCAACTCACAACTTCATGAGCGCACGCAACGGCTTTCCTCCTTCCGCCACAGGTGCGACGGGTGCCACAAGCACTGCCCCTGGTGGCATCAGCTTCTTCGGCGTGCTGATGCCCTACATCGAAGATGAGTCTTCATTTGGTGGAGTCGGCGTCGATTTTGAGGAGGCTGTCTGCAGTCGGTCAACATCGCCTGGCAACACCGCATCTCTCAACAATTGGAACATTTTTACCTCGACACGTTCAACATACATGAACTGCCCGACGCGGGGCTTTCGTACCACGATCAACAACTCGCCGAGTCAAAAGTACACGACTTGTGATTATGGTCTGCTCTTTCTGACAGACTTCGATTTCTACAGCACGCAGGTCAATTCAATCTGCTTCGCGAACAAAAACGGGCCTGCCACTGTCGGGCAGGGTCGCTGCAGCAGCAGTGAACGCCCCGTCGTTACAGGCCTCGGTTGGCAGGTGCTTAATCCGGCCATGGGGCCAAAAAATGCCAGCGGTCAGTTTGTTACGCACATTTCCTCAGATGGCACGAGCAAGTTTTACTCCGGCTGGTATCCGCGAACGCAGGAGCGACATGTCACCGACGGACTGAGCAAGACCGCAATCCTCGCGGAGAAGCACATTTACAGGACCCATCTCGGGAAGGGCGGCTGCTACCAAGGAGCAACTCGGTCCGCGTGTCCGGGTAGCTCAGGTCTTGATGACACGCCGACGACCCACCATCCACAGTCCGGGTCTGGAGCGCTGGTCATCGTCGCGAACGTTGGTGGCATTGCTCGCAGTCCGGAGGAGGATTCAAAGCAGACCACGATCGGCTCCTGGCACCCTGGTGCGTGCCACTTTCTCATGGCCGACGGCGCCGTTCTTTCTGTGAGTCCAGATATCAGCGATATCACACTTCGGCGGCTCGCTGATCGTCGTGATGGCCAGGTGGTGTTATTGCCATGAAGCCGCCTCGAACGTCGAGAAATCGTGACATGAAGGTTTGCTCAGTGATCTGTGTCATCGTGGGCCTCGTGGCGGGCTGCGGCCGCTCGGATCTCCATCGGGTCTCCGGCCAAGTATCGTTTGGGGATGGCTCACCGCTCTCCGTGGGTAGGGTCGTGGTCTCGTACGAGGATGGTTCCTCGTCGTGGGGCCGTATCCAGAAGGACGGATCGTTTCGCGTCGGAACGAAAAAAGACGGCGACGGCATGCGGGGCGGCACCTATCGCGTGGCCGTGAAGGACGCGATTGTGCCCACAGAAAATGGCGAGCCGGGTGGATTCAAGCAGATCGTCCACCCGCGATTCGCCGACCCGGCCACATCTGGCCTCGAGTTCACTGTTCCGGATCAGACCACGTGGAACATCGTCGTCGAAAAGCCCTGACGGCATCCCGACTCCCTGCACCGGGACCGCCCTCTTGCCGTGACTTCGGTGTGACGGCTTTTCGGGGCGTGAAACGAAGATGGAGTCGTAAATAATTGTCGTATGGAGCGATTTTCTCCCTATGTGATGCGTTCGTTCTGGCACGCAACGCTGGCCAGCGTGCTGGTTGCCGCATGCTTCGTCTCGCCGACGCTCATCCTGGCTGCCGCGCCGGATGCCGACGCCCACGGAATGCCCGACTCATTTCTGCAGCAGCACTGCTTCCGCTGCCACGATGCCAGGGTGCAGGAGGGACAACTCCGGCTCGACACCCTGGACCGTGACTTCAACTCGCTGCTGGCCGCCCAGCGGTGGGCCGAGGTGATGACACGGATCAACGCCGGTGAAATGCCGCCGGAGGAGGAACCGCGACCGACCACCGACGAGATCGCCGCCGTCGTCGGCTGGATCGACGGCAAGATCGCGGCTGGTGAAGCCGCCCGGATGGCTGCCCGGGGTCCGGTAGCCCATTACCGACTGAGCCGCGAGGAGTATGCCCACACCGTCGAGGACCTGCTCGGCGTGAGATTCGATCCCACGCTTCCCGGAGGACTGATCGAGGACCAGCGGTGGCACGGTTTCGAGCGGATCGGTTCGATGCTTTCGCTGGCACCCGCGAACGTCGACCGCTACTACTCCTCAGCCGAGGAAATCCTGCGGCGGGCATTCCCTGAAAAAGAGCCCGAAACGCGCTCGTGGCGCTATGACGCCCTGCACCTGCTCACCTCGAACCTCGACCCACCCGATCGCGGCAAGCCCGCCGTGCGGCTCGCCGCCGCGGGGTTCACGAAGGACGATCTCCGCAATCCGATCTGGCCGGGGGGTTCTCTCTCGATCTGGTCCCAGTGGTGGTGGGGCCATGTCCGCATGGATCAGCCGTCGGGATGGCAGACTCCTCCCGGGCTGTACCGCGGGAAAATCCAGCTCAGCGGTCTCCCGGGACTCGACGGTCGTGCGCCCCATCTCACTGTGTGGGATGCGCAGACGTTGCGTCCGATCTTCGATCAGGACATCGTCGCGGCTGAGGACAAGCCGATCGTGGTCGAGTTCGAGCGGTTTGCGTCCTCCCCGATTTCATCGATCGGCGTGCAAAACGAGGTGCCCGGAAGGTTTCCTAACGCCCACACGAGTTTCGCCACGGCGCCCAAGAACGGAAACCTCTTCACGAGTTCACGAGACACGCGGCTACTCAATCCAAAGGGCTACCAGTTCACCACTGGTGACGGGCGTGCTGTCCGCCCCCTGCTGCTTGTCGATTGGGTGGAGTGGGAGGGCCCAATCGTTTCCGACGACGACCGCCGGAAGCGGCAGGCCTTCTATCCAGCCGACCTCACGAACACTCGGCAGATTCGCGACTGCATCCACCGCTTTGCCGAACAGGCTTGGCGGCGTCCCGTGGCCGTAGCGGAGATTGAGCCTTATGCCGGCATTGCCGCAACGGAACGGGAGGCAGGCGAGGCGCCCCGCCAGGCCTACCTGGCGGCGCTCGCGGGCATCTTGGCCTCGAAGAATTTCTACTACCTCGAGGAAGGCTCGCCCACCGCGCGGCGGGACCGCGTCACGGATCACGAATTGGCGAGCCGGCTTTCCTACTTCCTGTGGAGCTCGATGCCAGATGATCCGCTCTTTGCCGCCGCTCGCGGTCGCCGGCTCCATGAGCAGGCCGTCCTTGCCGAGCAGTTTTCCAGGATGCTGAGCGACCGAAAGTTTGATCGCTTCGTGACGGGGTTTCCGCGGCAATGGCTGCAGCTGCACCGCGTGGGCATGTTTCCTCCCGACGTCAAACTCTACCCCCAGTACGATCGGTGGCTCGAGCGGAGCATGGTCCTGGAGACGACCGGTTTTTTTCGTCGCATGGTCGAGGACAACCTGCCACTGCGAGACCTGGTCGACAGTGACTGGACGATGCTCAACCCGCGGCTGGCGGAGCATTATGGGCTCGAGCCGCCCACCACCGGCGAGTTCGCGAAGGTGATGCTGCGGCCGGAGGATCACCGCGGCGGCCTGTTGACGCAGGCGGCGATCCTTTCACTGAGCTCCGATGGCACTCGGCACCGGCCGGTACACCGCGGAGTATGGGTGTCGGAGTCCATATTCGGCTCCACGCCGCCGCCACCGCCGCCAAACGTCGAACCGCTGCCGACGCCCACGGCTGACTCCGAAAAGGCGACGGTCCGCGCCCAAATCACGGCCCACTCGACAAACGCGGCGTGCGCCGCCTGCCATCGCAAAATCGATCCACTCGGCCTGGCGTTCGACAACTACGATGCGATTGGACGCTGGCGGACGCATGAAAAACTCACCGTGGGGAAGGGGGCCGACCCGGTCGTGGATGCATCGGGCGTGCTGCCCGATGGCCGAGCGTTCGACGGGCCGGAGGGCTTGAAGAAACTGCTGGCGGCCGATATCGACCGGATCGCCGAGGCCTTCGTGGACAGCCTCGCCACGTACGC
>CAYZFV010000088.1:0-7189 GCA_964477765.1 uncultured Candidatus Kuenenia sp. | reverse complement strand
AGTGGTCCGTCGAAGCCGACGGCGGCCTGCCCCAGTCGCTCGATGCCGAAGCCGAGGCTGATCATCGCCAGGCTGGTGCGCACCCAGGCCAGCAGCGTGCGGTCGGCCGCCTCTCGGTTCCGCTCACGGGCCAGTTCGTTGGGGAGGGAGGGGACTGGGTCAGGCATGTTAACGGCCGAAGATCAGGTCGATTCCGGAAAAGATGGCTTCCATTTGCTTCCCCGGCACTTTCCCGGCTCGCTCGATGAGTTGCTGCTTATCGATGGTGACGAGTTGCGACACATTGGCGACGGAATCGCGATCAAGCCCGGTTTGCCTGGCGGTCAGCAGCACGTTGCCTGGCGCAAGAGACCAACGAAGATTACTCGTCAGGACGACGCAAATCACCGTCGCAATCTGGCTGCGGTTGAGCGCGTCAGACTGCAGGACGATGACTGGCCGCCGGTACCCAGGGGCAGAGCCAATAGGTTCCGCAAGGTCGGCCCACCAGACTTCACTTTGCGCGATTACCATTCGGCTCGCTGCATGGCTTGCTTCGTCGCCACTTCGAGAAAGGCATCGCCTTGTGCGCCAGCTTCACGGACAGCCTGATCCATGAGCGCTGTCACTCGGTCGTCGTCGTGGCGGGCAACAAACTCGGCGAGAGCGCGGGCGTAGAGTTTGCTCCGCGATGTTTGGAGCCGTGATGCGAGCCGCTCGGCGTCTTCAAAGACATCATCCGGGATGGAGACGGCGGTTTTCATACCGAAAGTATTACCAGAGAGCCGACCCCCGGCAAGGCCTTTGGGATTTGTATTTTTTCGTTCTCAGCGAATGGCCACCGGAATGCTGGCGGAGTGGGCGGAGAACTCGGGGGCGTAGCGGCTCTGGATCGTGGCGAAGCCGCTCGACGCCTCGCCGCGATGGGCCGCCCGCAGCGAATACTCGAAGACATGCGTCCCCCGCGGCAGCCGCTCGAAAAACATGCGTGTCGAGGCATCGCGGATCGCCAGATACCAGGCCGCCCCGTCGCCAAACCGCCAGCCGGAGAGCACGTCGACCGGCTCGGTGAGGCTCGGCCGATGGTCGGATAGTTCCAGAAACTCATAGTCGCGGTCGCTCGTCACCACCAGCCGCACCACCAGCTCGTCGCCCAGCTCGAGATCGGTCGCATTCGCTGCGGCCCCGCCGCCGGCCAGCGGCTCGAGCACCGGCCCGGCCTTCGTATGCCGCTTCACAAACAGCTTCTTCTCGATGGCCAGCTCCTCACGGCCCGCCGCCGGCACGTTGGCGATGTCGTCGAGATACTGCCAGTGCACACCGCCCCAGGCGAGGCCCGCCTCGGGCTTCTTCATCACGATCTCACCAGTCGCCGGCGTGATCTCCTTGCGGACGAGCCGCTGCTCGAAGAAGCCCGTGCCCGCCTCGACCTTTTCCGGCTGCACCGGCTCGCCGCCGATCGTCACGGTGACGAGCTGCTGCGAGGCGAGCAGATCCTGACCCCGGCCGAACAGCGCCGCCACCGCGTCGGCCGTCGCCCGGCTGCCGGCCCAGCGGCTTGTCCGCTTCTGCGACAACAGCCACGCCTTGAGCGCCTCGACCCCGTCGGCATCGCCGGCCACCTCGTCAAAGGCCTCGATCATGATCGACTGCGTCTCGATCGGGGCATGGGCCCAGCTCCACCAGCCGGGATGCCGGTCCCGCCACCACATGCCCTGCCAGTTTTCCTTTTCCTCGCCAGCGTGAGCGTCTCCACTTGGCTTCACGTCGGCATCGACCGCCCGCTGCTTGAGGCTGTCGAGGATCGAGAGGGCGGGCTCGCGGTCGCCGGCCCGCTGCAGTGCGATCGCCAGATGCCCCTGGCTGCGCCGCGGATCGATCTTCATCCAGGTCTTCTTGCCGACGTCGAGCCCCCAGCGATGGGCCTCGGCCGCCTCGCCCTCGGGCGGGGCATCCTTCGCGAAGAAGCTGCGGGCGTAGAGGGCGAAGGCGCCGATCGGTGTGAGCACCATGTCGTCGGGCTTGTCACCCCAGACCTTCAGGGCCCGCCTTCGCTCCTCGATCAGGCGGCTGTCGAGCCAGGGCAACGCGGCGAGCGCCGGCTGGATGTCGATCGCCACGCCCGCGGCTCGCAGCCGTCCAAAGCCGGCGATGATGCCGAGCGACACCGAGTCGCAGGTGCGGCCCCCGGGAAACCACGGCCAGCCACCGTCGCCGTTGCGGAGCGTTTCCAATCGGGCGAGCGCCGCCTTCGCTTCGTTCTCCGCCCGGGTGGCGTCGAAAAGCAGCGCGATCCGGGCCCGAGCCTCGCGTTCGTCGACCGCGTCGCGGACCCAGGGCGTCTCGGCAAGGAGCGTCTGCATGAGGTCGGTATTTTTTTCCAGCGGGCTTTCGAGAGCATCCGTGCCCTTCCACTGGGCGAAGATCCGCTCGATCCGCGGATCGCGGGTGGCGATATGCCGGGCGAGCGAGTTGGCATAGAGCCGCGTGAAGAGGGTCTCGGTGCTCTCGTCGGCCTGCTCCATGATCGATGGCAGCGCGAGCACGCCATACCAGGCCGGATTCGACGCCGCCTGCACCACGAGCGACTGGCTCTCGATCCCCGTGCCTGCGCTGTTCACAAGCCGCTCGAGCGACACCTTCCGCTCCCCCGGCCCACGGATCGTGATCGGGATCGTCTCCGTGACCGGCACCCGCCGCCGCAGCACCGGCAGCAGCGACTCCTCGCCGTCGCTGGCGGGCTTGGCGGAGTTCGATGCCGTGCCCACCGCCAAGACTCGCAGCACGTCGGTGCCGTCGGCCACCCGCACGGTGAAGACCGCCGGCTTCGACTCCCCGGCGGCCAGATCAAATGCCTGCTCGCGTGGCCCGTCGATGAGAGAGTCACGGCTGTCGCTTGTCCGTGCATCGGCCAGCGAGAACCGCACCGTGCCGGCAAGCCGGCCTGTCGAGGTGTTGCTCACCTTCACCGGAATCTGCACGACATCCCCTTCCCGCAGAAACCGCGGCAGCAGCGGCTCCACCATCAGATCTTTGGCGGCGATGCAGGTGTCGGTGATGGTGCCGCTCTTGAGCGCCGCATCATGGGTGAGCCCCTTGAACTGCCAGGTGGTGAGCGTGTCGGGCAGCGTAAACTCGATCGTCACAACGCCGTCCTTGTCGCTCGTGAGCGACGGCAGGAAGAAGGCGGTCTCCGCGAGATTTTTCCGGGGGGGCGGGGCGGCCGCGGTAGCTGGGGCCGGGGGCGTCGGCTCGGCGGCTTGCTTGTCGCGGCCATCGGCCGGACCGGCGCTTTTGGCCAACATGCCTTCCGACTCTGCCGGGGCAGCATCGGCCATCGCCATCGCGGGCGCGGCGGCCATCTCCATCGCCACCATGCCTCCCCGGCGCATCCGCATCATGTTGCCCCCGAAGCCACCAAACCCGCCGCGGGTGGGTGGGCCGAAGAAGTCACGAAACTCAGGGTACGAAATCGCCACGCCCTCGTAGCGGGTCTGCCACGAGCCGAGAATCGCATTCAGTGGCAGCGGGCCATTCGTGAAGGCGATCTGCGGGCCGCCCCATTCGCGGCGAAACAGACCCTGCAGGCCACTGCCCGGCCACTGGTGCGGCGCGAGCGCGTCGAGCGACTGGTCGTAGAGAATCGCCAGCATCTCGGCGACGACTGGAGCCGCGGGCCCGGCCAGCGGATCGGCCACGCTCTTGATTCGTGCCCGCCAGACTTCCTTGGCGGCCGGCTCGAGCCGCCGCGTAAATCGCTCCCACTCGATCGCGAGTTGCTTGTTGGTCCAGGGCACGTCGATCACGCGTTGCTCGCGGTGCAGCCGGCCATCGCGGACGAGCCAGGCCGACACGGTGAAGCCACCGCGGCTGTCATCGGTGGGCGTAAACTCAACCGGCCACTGCGTTTTGCCCGGCGCGGTCCAGAATCGCTTCAAGAGCTTCCCGGCCTGCGTGATCTCCACGAGCACCCGACCGGCCGCATAGCCGGTGCCGACGACCGCCGAAAATTCCTCGGTCGGGCCGACACTCTCCTGCCTGGCTTTCATCGTGAACGGCCGCTTCACGAGGTAACGATCGGCTGCCGGGTCGATCACCTCGACGATGGTCTGCGTCGTGACAGCCGGCGTGTCGCCTTCGCCGGGCAGCGTGAAGGTGGCCCGGTAGATGCCTGCCGGGAGGCTGGCCTTGAGGACCGCCTTGCCCGATGCCTGATCGGTCGTGGCCGGCATGGCCAACACCTCTTCGCCGTCGGCCCAGGTCCGCGGGTCGGTGGGATCGGTCGAGTGGTCGGGGCCCGGCAGCCGCGCCGGCTTCGCTCCCCTGCCCCGCCTCATCATCGGCCGCGGCATCGGCGCGGGCCCGTCGCGATAGACGTCGTCGCGGGGCACCTCGGCCGGCTGCACGAGCCGGCGGATCGTGAGCGTGCCGGCGGCGGCGCGGGGCTCGCCATCGAGCGAGGTCGTGGCGAGTGTGAGATCGACAGTGGCCTTGCCATCTTCACCGACGGCCTGCCAGTCGGCTGCAGCAAGCGTGGCCTCCGTATCGGTGTAGCCGGCAGACACCCGCTGCTCGTCGCTGCGGGTCTCGCCCCCGGCATCGGTCACGTCGGCCACCACCCGATAGGTGAACACCGGCAGGCTGTCGCGGGGTACGCCGCGGTCGGGCACCGCGGGAAAGCGGATTGTGAATGAGCCGTTGTCGTCGGTGGTGACCATGCCGCGGGCGATCTTGCGGGCCTCGCTGTCGAAGGGGAGCCACGGAAAGATCCACCGGCACCAGATCGGAAACCGCATCTCCCGTTCGACCCGCCATTTCACCTTCGCCCCGGCGACGGCGAGGCCGGTGTAGGTGGTGGCCTTGCCAGGCACGGCCACCTTGGCGCCAAGTTTCACGGCCTCGCTCGGCGCTGCGAGCTCGACGAGAAACTTGGGCCGCTTGTATTCCTCCACCTGCACGCCGATCCCGCCGGTGTGGCCGGCTGTCTCGGCGGTGAGCATCCAGCGGCCCGGCAGGGCGCCGGTCGGAATCGGGAAGGTGCCGTGAAACGACCCGGAGGCGTTCGTCGTGTGCGGTGCTTTGGCCACCTCGCGGCCGTTGGCATCCCGGAGCGTGACGGTGATGCCGCGGTCGGCGAGCACGCGATAATCGCGGCCGGCCTGATCGGCCGAGCAGGCGATGCCCTTGTAGAAAACGATCTGGCCGGGGCGGTGAATACCGCGGTCGGTCACCAGCACGACCGACGTGCTGCGGCCCGGCTCGCGGCGTGGCCAGACATGCGTCGAGTCGGTGGGGATCGTGTGTCGCCGGCCGTCGCGGGTGGCCGTGGCGACCAGCACGATCTCTCGGCCCTGCTCGCCCTTGAGTTCATAGTGGCCATCGGGATCGGTGTTGATCGAGCCGCGCTCGGTGAAGGCCTGTGAGTTGCCCCGCTGCTCACGAACCCAGGCTGATACCGTGGCCTCGGCGACCGGTTCCCCCGAGGCGAGATCGACGACATGCCCGGCGAGCGTGCCACCGCCACTCTCGGCGACGATCGCCAGCCGCGACACCCACACGAGCGTGGCGCTCACCACGTTGTCGTCACCGCCGAAGTCGGGGCTGTGGCTGGCGATGAGCCAATAGGCTCCGGGCGCGAGCCCCTCGGGATCAAAAGCCTTCGCGACGGGGATCTCTTCGGTGCGGGTCTGAAAATCATCGGTGGCAGGCAGATCGGCGGCAAAGGTCTTGAGTGATGGCAGGGCGAGGACTGCGGCGCGGTCCTTGTCATCGAGCCAGGCCGGATGCGGCTTGCCTGCTTTGAGCCGCGCGAGCCAGTCGGCCTTCGCCAGCCGGAGATGCACCGTGGCGAGGTTGCGGTAGGTGACGCGGATCGCCGGCCACGGCGCGGCCCAGGCCCGCTCCGTGGCGAGCGACAGTTCTTTGGCGTCGATCGCGGCGACGAGATTCTTGCACTGCTTGCCGCCCACGCTGGCAGGATGGGCTTCCATGCCTTTGACGGCGATCGCCCGCGCTTCGACGAAATTCCCCTGCCCGCGGAGCGTTTCGGCCAGGGCATGCCGCGCGAGCGACGCAAGTTCGTGGTCGCCGGCCTGTGCGATGAAGGCTTCGAGTGCAGCGGTCTTCCGATCGACCACCGTCACCTCGCCGGCATCGACGGCGGCGCCGGCCGCCCACAGGATGCGGTCGAGGTCGGCGGCGAGGAAGGCGGTGCGATCGGTGTCGTCGGCATGGAAGTCGAGCAGGCGTTGAAAGAGCCGCCAGGCTTGCAGGAGCGGCGAGTCGGAGTCGGTCGTGAGCTGGGCCGGGTCGGCCTGGCGAAACGCGTCGACCGGGCCGAGGGCGGGGCTCGTCGCCTCGATCTCGAAGGCGTCTTCGGGATCGACGAGGCCCCGCTCGCCCGAGGTGGCGAAGGCGAGTGCATCGTGAGCGACCACATCCCAGACGGTCGGGCGATAGGCGTCGGGCATCGTGCCCGGCTGGATGAGCATCGACCACTCGGTCACGGGCAGCTTCTGGAGCGCCGCCTCGGCGGCAAGTGCCTCGGTGAACCGCGCGCGAATTTCCTGCACGATCGCCGGAAGATCCCATGAGGCAATTTCTGCGAGGTCGCTCGCCTCGGCCGCTCCAGCCGTTCGCTGCGCAAATCGCCAGCGATTCATCAGGAAATAATTCCAGGTCCAGTTGGCGCGGATCGCCTGCAATACGCCACGGGTTTCGTGCGGAGCCTTGTCGATTGCCGCAGCCAACTGGATTAGCCGCTCTGGTTCGTCGGGGGCGTGGTCGCCCGTGTCGGCGAGCACCCGCGTGGCAATCGCCCGGGCCGCCTCTGCCCAGGCCTTGTCGTTGGCCGCCGCCTGCTCGACCCCGGCAAGCAACTCGGCTGCCGTCTTCGGCTTGCCCTCCTGGAGGGCTTTTTCGATCGACCTCCACGTGGCGGCGCGGGGGCCCTGCGGCTCGTCAGCCATTCCGGTGGTAGGCATCGTGAGGGTGGCTCCAAGGATGGCGACAAGAACCCAAGCAAGCGTGGTGTTCAGAACGTTTTGAAAAAGTCTGGTCATCGGCAGTTCCTCAGGGCTGGTTATGCGGACAGAAAGCCGCTGAGCGTGAGCCTTCTCCACCAAGCCGCTGGGCGGAAGCCTGCGGGCTGACGCGCCAGGTGGCTTCGCTGCAGGCCACCGGGCTTGCGCCCGGTGCTTTTTGGGGAGCA
>CAYZFV010000087.1:0-2692 GCA_964477765.1 uncultured Candidatus Kuenenia sp. | reverse complement strand
GGAAGGGCTATGAGATCCGGGTCGCCACCGAGATCGACGGCCGCGAGCAGGTCGTGTCGAAGGTGATCGACCTCGCCGCGGGTGACGCGGTGGAACTGTCGATCGATCCGACGGCCGACCGGGCATCGCTCGCCGACGCCACGGCCGCTCTGTAAGAATCGGTTTCCGAAGTGATTCGGAAATCGTCGCGATATCGCTCCCGCGGGGAAGCCCAAGCCCCGCGGGAGCGACTCGTTTGTGGATGCTGCAGCAATTCCAGCCCAGGTGTATCGCCGGCTCGGGGGCGGCAAAAGTCTCGTCGCTGGGCGAGGATACGCCCAATGCTCCTCGAGCGTTCGCCGACCCCCGAGCCTATCCTTTTGTAGATTGCTTGATCGTCGCTACAGCGAACCCGGGTGCGCTCTCGCGGCGGGCTTGGTAAAGTAGCGGGATGGAAACCTGTTCTCCCTGGCCGCGGTGGCTGCGGTGTGTCGTGTCGGTCGCGATCGTCGTCTATCTGCTCGCTGTCGTGCTGCCTCCGTTGGCGGGGCCGCCTCCGGCGAGCCTGCTTGCCAATCGCATGATCCAGCTCTTTCGACCGCTGATCGGGGCGCTGGCGTTAGGGCACGGCTACCGCTTCTTCGCCCCGAATCCCGGCCCCGGCCATTCCTTTCGCTGGACGGTCGACATGCCCGACGGCGGGCGGAAGACGGGGATGATTCCCGATGCAGAGACCGACTGGCCCCGGCTGCTCTATCACCGCCGGTTCATGCTGCCGGAAAAGATTTCGGCGCTCGTGCCGTTGCCGGGTGCGCCGGCGGAGGTGGTGGCCGAGGCCAAGCGGGAGTGGCAGCCGCTCGTGATGGATCTCGCGGCACACCTGCTTACGCGGGAGGGAGGCACCCGCGTGGAACTGACCCTCGTCGAACACTATCTGCCCGCACCCGAAGAAGTGACGGAGGGCAGGGCAGGGGAGGATATCTCGATCCCGCTGGGCACGTATGCCTGGCCCCGACGAGGCGACCGATGACCGAACAGCGTGCCCACCGATCGTCGGCCGGCCTCGCGGCGTGGCTTCGCGAATGGGGAGGGGCCTGGAACGAGTTTTGGTTTACACCGGCTGATCCGTTGCCGCTGGCGGTGATTCGGATCGCCACCGGCCTGCTGCTCACCTGGTCGATGGCGGTCTGGCTGCTCGATATCGACGCGTTCTTCGGCACTGGTGGCTGGCAGCAGCCGGAAAACGTCTGGCGGTCCAACGATCAGCCGTGGCAGTGGAGTTGGTATTTTGCGGCGGCTTCGCCGACAGGCACCCGGGTGCTCTGCGGCATCACGCTCGTCGCCGCTATCCTGCTCACGATCGGACTGGCTACGCCGCTCGCGGCGATCGTGTCGTTGGCGGGGCTGGTGAGCGCCGTCAATCGGGCGCCCCTCAACGTGTTCGGCCTCGACGACACGCTCGGGCTCCTGCTGATCCCGCTCGTCATCGGGCCGGCCGGCGCCGCGCTCTCGGTGGATCGTCTGTTGTTTGCCGGGAATCGTGCCGCTCCCTCGGTGCGGGCGTCGATCGCCCTGCGGCTGCTCCAGGTGCAACTCTGCATCGTCTATTTGTTTTCGGGCTGCGGCAAACTGCTCGGCGCGAGCTGGTGGGAGGGCACGGCGCTGTGGGGTGCAGCCGCCAATGGGCAATACCGCACGCTCGACCTCACGTGGCTGGCCCGGCATCCGCTGCTCACCAATGCGATCACGCTGGCCACGCTCTGGTGGGAGGTGGCCTATGCCGCGCTCGTCTGGCCGCGGCTCACGCGGCCGCTCGTTCTCGCGATGGCCGTGGCGGTGCACTTGGGAATCGGGCTGGCCATGGGCATGATGGAATTCGGGCTGGCGATGATCGTGGCCAATCTCGCGTTTGTGCCGGCCCCGGTTTTTCATTCGTGCGGTGTGCCTGATTCTCTTTCCCGTCGTCCCGTTTCCCCCCGACCTCTTTCTCCCGGAACCCTGAAAGTCGTTTCATGATCGACACGCTGGCAGTCGTGGGCGCCACCGGCGCCGTAGGCCGCATCATCGTCTCTCTGTTGCTCGAGCGGGAGTTTCCCGCGCGGCGGATCAAGCTGCTCGCGTCGCCGCGGTCGGCCGGCAAGCCGATGACGGTGGCGGGCCGCACATTCGACGTCGAGGTGCTCGAGCCCGACGCCTTCGCCGGCGTGCAGGTGGCCATCGGCAGCACACCCGACGAGGTGGCGGCCGAGTTTGTGCCCTGGGCGGTGGAGCGGGGCACGGTGGTCGTCGACGAGAGCGCCTTCTTTCGGATGGATCCGCGGGTGCCGCTGGTGATCCCCGAGGTCAACCCCGAGGCGATCGCCGCGCATCAGGGAATCATCGCCAGCCCCAACTGTTCGACCACGCAGATGGTGATGGTGATGAAGCCGCTGCATGATGCGGCGCGGGTGAAGCGGGTGATCGTGAGCACCTATCAGGCGGTGAGCGGCGCGGGGCTGGCCGCCACCACGGAGATGGAGCAGGGGACCGCCGCCTGGCTGAAGGGAGAGCCCGAGCCCCGGAGCATCTTTCCCCACCCGATCGCCGCCAATCTGATTCCGCAGATCGGTTCGCCGCGGCCCGGCGGTGCCACGAGCGAGGAAATGAAGATGGTGGTCGAGACGCGGCGGATCCTCGGCGATGAATCGATCGGCGTCTGTGCCACCTGCGTGCG
>CAYZFV010000086.1:0-3863 GCA_964477765.1 uncultured Candidatus Kuenenia sp. | reverse complement strand
AACCACCAGGCTCGCGCCCGGTGCTTTTTGAACCACCAGGCTCGCGCCCGGTGCTTTTTGAACAACCAGGCTCGCGCCCGGTGCTTTTTGAACCACCAGGCTCGCGCCCGGTGCTGTCTGGCGGAGCGTCGAGCCTCGCTTACACGAGCCCCGGCAGCATCAGATCCGCCTCGTGCAGCACGATCAGGCTCTCCGCCTTCGCCGCCAGCCGCGCGACGTCGTCGGGCGACTCCGCATACCCAAACTCGAGATCCTCGACGATCGACGCATCAAGATCGGTGAGTAGCACGAGCCGCCGATCCCCCAGCGCCCGGGCAAAGAGCCGTGTCTGCAACGCGTCGGCAATCAACTGCGGATCCTTCGTGGCCACCGCCTCATGCACGAGCCCCTGGAGCGGCGCTCCCTGCCGCCACCGCGAGAAGATCACCCCCGGCTCCACCGCCAGCCCACCGACGACACAGATCGTGCCGTCATCGTGTGTCACCCGGGCCGCCGCCGCGACACCCCTCACCAGCGCCGGCAGGCTGCCCACCGAATCGAGCGGGGTGGCGTGGGGCGGCTTGAGCGGCCGGCTCAATGACGCGATCGTCACCGCCGCCTCCCGGGCAACCGTCGGCCGCCAGCCTTCCGCCAGCTGGCGCGCCACCCTTCGGGCAGCCGTCGGCAGCCCGAAGGCCGCCCCGGCGAGTGTGCCGTGACGCCCCGCCACCAGCCGCAGGCCGGCCGTCACGCCGAGATTCCAATCGATCTGCTGCATCTCCGTCCGCCAGCCGGCCAAGGCCCGTCGCCCCCGGCGGGCCAGCCGGCAGACGAGTTCCTCCCGACTGTCGGGCCGCGAGAACGTCGGCCAGAGTTCCCCTTCAAGCGACCGCCCACCCCAGGCGGCATCCCACAAAAAACCTCCCGCGGCCACGACCACATCGGCATCGACGAGCGATCGCGCGAGGTAGCAGGGCAGCCCCTCCTCGTCGGCGGCAAGGTAGGCGGTGTCGGCATCCCGCTCCGGTGCGGTATCGACGACCGTGATGTCTCCCGGCACGATGCCCGCCATCTCCAGGCACCGGCGAATGGCCACAACCACCGGCTCCCGCTGCGGGATCGGCCCGGCCAGCGCGATCACGACTTTATCATCGGGCACCACATGCGAAGGCAAGCGCGGCGCATGCTTCTCATCCGTCACCGCCACGGCGACGAGATCGTCGGCCGCCTCGCCCGCAACCCCCTCCGGCCCGCGGCAGTCGGCGATCAGGCTGCCGGCGCGGGGCGCGAGCATGACCGGCGCATCGCCGCCGGCATCGAGGGAAATCGAGGAAGTTTTTCGGGAAGCCATGGAATGAGATGATCCGAGCTTACGGAACGAAGCTCTGCATTGTACGGGTTTCATGCCGCCATCGCATGGTCTGGCTCCTGCAATCGGCATAGCCTGACCTCTTTGCGCCACCTCTCACGCGGCCGTCGCTGGTGGTCGATTCTCCTCCCTGGTGCCCGGCACGGGGCCGGCACCTCCGCGTTGGAGCACCGAGCCGTGACTCTGCCTCGTTTTGTCATCGCCATCGTGATCGTCGGCACCGCCACCCTCCTCTCGAGCCGGGGGGCCTGCGGGCAGGAGACGATCACGATCACGGAGGATTCCGCGATGATGGTCGGGCAGGGAATGAGCAGCGGATCGTGTGACTGCGACGACGTGCGGCGGCCTCCATGGCATGGCAACGTGCGGGGATCGTGCAATCCCTGCTGTGACCCGCATACGGGTGTCTTCCATGCCAACCCTTGCGGTCAGCTCCAGATGCGGCGGTATGCCCGGGAGCACTGCATGCGGATGCCGGCGCACTTTCCGCGGCTGCAGGCGTTGAGTCGGGATGGCTATCTCCCCTCCCCGACCCCGCCGGCCATGCCCCGCTGCCATCACTGCGGCGCGGTCATCGATGGAGCGTTTTGAGCCGGCTGCTGCTCTCCGCTGGTCAGGACGCGGCCCATGACCAGCACCGCCGCCGTGACGAGCAGCGCACCCACCACATCGATGATCGCGCCGCCCCGGAGCATGGAGCGAAGCGAAATCCTGCCGGTGCCATAGACGATCGCATTGCAGGGCGTGCTTACCGGCATCATGAAGCCGAGGCTAGCCGCAAACGTCGCCGCGAGGGCCGGCAGGAGCGGATCGCCGCCGGTGGCCCGGGCCAGGGCGATCGCCACCGGCACCACCATCGTGGCGCTGGCGGTGTTGCTTGTGAACTCACTGCAGGCCACCGCCACCACGGCGGCCGCCAGCAGGAGCGGCAGCCCGCCCCCGGGGGGCAGCCAGCCGGTGAGGCTTCTGCCGATCCATTCGGCGAGCCCCGTGGAGAAGGCCATCTCGCCGAGCGCCATGCCGCCGCCGTAGAGGAGGATGATGCCCCAGTCGATCCGCGCCGCCTCGCTCCATTGCAGCACCCGGGGCCGGGAGCCGTCGGCCCGCAGGTTGCCCGGCAACACGAAGAGGAGAATCGCTCCCACGAGCGCCGCCAGCCCCTCCGGCATCCGCTGCCTGAGCCAGACACACACCGGATGCCCCGGGCCGAGCAGTAGCGCGAGGATGCCCGGCACCACCCAGAGGGCCACCGTGATACCGAAGGCGACGGCCGTCGATCGCTGGGCGGTGGTCCAGGCACCTTGCCGCCGGCGTTCCGCGGCGACGAGCTGATCGAGCCCCTCGACCCGCCGCACCCCCGCCGGAAAAAGCCGTGCGAGCAACAACACCGCAAAGCCGACGAGCAGGGCCGCGATCGGCGCGCCGATCAGGCACCAGCCAAAAAACGAGATGTCGACGCCCAGTTCCTTGCGGATAAACGCCAGCCCGATCACGTTGGGAGGCGTGCCGATCGGGGTGGCCAGACCACCGATCGACGCGGCATAGGCCACGCCGAGCAACAGCCCCGTGGCAAACTCGGGCGCGAGCCGCCGGGCCGACGTGCGGTCGGCCTCTTCGATCGCCGCCAGCATCCCGGTCACGATCGCCACCATCATCGCGGTGGTGGCCGTGTTGCTGATAAACGCGCTCACCACCGCCGACACCAGCGCCACCGCCGCCAGAATCCGCACCGGCCGACCGTCGATCCACCGCATCCCGAGCACGCCATACGCGAGCCGCCGGTCGAGACCATGCACCCGGATCGCCTCGGCGAGGATGAACGACCCGATGAACAGAAAGACGAGCGGCTCGGCAAACGGCCCGAACGCCTCCCGCATCGGCGCCACCCCCGCCACCACACAGGCCGTGACGCCCAGCAGCGCCGTCACCGGCAGCGGAAGCGCCTCCGTCACCCACAGCGCGACGACGACGGCCATGATCGTCGCCAACGCCTGCGCTTCAAAGGAGAGATCCATCACACAACCTCCTGCCAGGCAGCCACTTCCACAGGAACACGCCGGCACCGCCGCAGCCACCGGGCTTGCGCTTCCCAACAAGCCGCCGGCGCAAGCCGGCGGGCTGGCGTTCCAACCAAGCCAGCCACCAGGCTCGCGCCCGGTGCTTGTTGAGCCACCAGGCTCGCGCCCGGTGCCTGCTGTTTTCGGTCAGTAGCTCTTGCCGACGGCGGCCTGCGCCGCCGCCAGCCGCGCCACCGGCAGCCGAAACGGCGAGCAGCTCACGTAGTCGAGCCCCAGGTGATGACAGAAGATCACCGAGTGGGGATCGCCACCGTGCTCGCCGCAGATGCCGAGCTTGATGTCTTTGCGGCTGCTCCGCCCCTTCTCCACCGCGATCTTCATCAGCTGGCCGACGCCCGTCACGTCGATCGACGCGAAGGGGTTGGCCTTGAAGATGCCTTCCTCGGTGTAGGTCTGGAGGAAGGAGCCCATGTCGTCGCGGCTCATGCCCAGGCAGG